>NZ_BAAHXI010000033.1:0-43729 GCF_054656955.1 Deferrisoma palaeochoriense | reverse complement strand
AGCCAAGCGGACTGACGAAAACGCCCAGAGTTCCTGAGTGGTTCCGTCCATCCGGCTGAGTGCCGGATGCAGCGTAAGCCGGATGCCGCACTCACGCACGGCCGGAAGCAGGCCCCGTGCCCTCGCGATCCCCTTGCGCGCCTGTATTGACGCCGGGTTAATAGTAACCCGGGGCCGCCCCGGGGCATCCAAGCCCCGAAGCCAAGGCGATACGGGCCCGGAGCGGGTTTCTGCAGGGCTCGCGCGGGAAAGGAGTGCCGGAAATGAAAGGGCGCGGAGTTTGGGGGGCCGTCGTCTCGGGGGTTCTCGTGCTTCTATTCGCGGCCGGGGCCCGGGCCGAGGTCCGGGCGTTGGACACCCAGGACGTGCGGGCCCTTCTGAACCGGGAAGGGGCCGAGGTGTTCCTTCTCGACGTCCGGACCCCCGGGGAGTACCGCCGCGGGCACATCCCGGGGGCGGTCTTGATCCCGATGAACGAGGTGCCGGCCCGGTTGAGGGAGATCCCCCAGGATAAGAAGATCGTCGTAGTGTGCGCGAGCGGGGCCCGCAGCGCGGCCGTGGCGCGGTTCCTCGACTCCCGCGGGTACCCCTGGGTGGCGAACTACACGGGCGGGGTGTTCGACTGGGCCCGGGCGGGGCTTCTCCTAGACCGCTAGCGTCGCGGCCACCCGCTCCCACTCCGCACGGGCCGCCTCGTCCGGGAGTTGTCCCCCCGCGAGTTCGAGCATCTCCCGGGCCTCCCGGGCCCAGCCCCTGGCGTGGTACGCCTCGGCGACCCTGAGCAGGTACCACCACCCCCGCTCCGGGTCGATGCGGGCGCAGCGCTTGAACACCTCGGCGGCCCGCTCGGCGTGGGCCTCGCCCTTTCCCAACAGAATCCGGCCCAGGGGCACCAGCGCCTCCACAAGATCGGGCCGCCGGGCCAGGACCTCCCGCAGGGCTTGGAGCGCGTCGTCGGTCCGGCCGACGGCCTCCAGGGCCCGGGCCCGCAGGAGTCGGGGCTCGGGCCGGTCCTCGGGCAACGCCGCCTGGGCGCGATCGAGGGCCTCCAGGGCCGCCTCGGCATCCCCGGCGTCGAGCCTGAGCGCCCCCAGCCGAAGCCAGGCCACCCCGTCCCCGGGGTGTTCCGTAACCCACCCCTCGAGGAGCTCGACCGCCCGGTCGGGCCGACCGCCTTCCCGGAGCCCGTCGGCCAGGTGGTGCACGGCCGGCGCGAGGTCCGGGGCGGCCTCCAGCGCCTGGCGCATCCGGTCCTCTGCCGCCTCGAGCTCCCCCGTGAGGAGATGGAGGACCCCGAACGCGTAGTGGACGCCGGGGGCGTCCGGGTGCTCGGCCTCGGCCCGTTCGAGCCAGCGCCGCGCCTCCTCGGCCTCGCCCTGCTGGAGGGCCACGAACCCCGTCCGGAAGGCCTCCCCCAGCCCCTCGAGAACGGCCCGTTCCGAGGGCTCGAGCGCCTCCAGGTAAAACTCGAAGAGGTCCGCGTCGGGTCCGGTTTCGGGGAGTTCGTGGGGATCGGGCTCCGACGCGCAGGGGGCGGCACACGCACACGGGGTCGCGAATCGCGGCTGCGGGCGCGGCTCGGCCTCGGGCCGGGGGGCGATGCGGGCCTCCAGCCCCCGGATCCGGGCCTCCAGTTCGGGGTCCTCGCCCCCGAACTCCCGGGCCAGGGCCAGGTGCTCCCTCGCCCGGTCCGGATCGCCGGCGTTGAGGCACGCCCCCGCTTCCTCCAGGTTCAGGGTGGCCAGGGCCCTTCGGCACTCCCGGATCTCCTTTTCGAGGCCGGGGGGCGCGTCCGGGGCTTGGGCCGCGGCTTCCAGGTGGGAAAGGGCCTCCCCCCACCGCCCCTGCCGGGCGAGCTTGCGTCCGGTCTCGGCCAACGCCTCGACGCCCGCTTTCCGTTTCCGAAACCACCAGAAGGCCATGGAAAGCCCTCCTGCTAGGGGAGGCGGACCTGGGCACGCCCGGGCCCGAGCTGATACACTGCACCGCCTCGTGGGGGCCCCAGGTTCCTCGGGCCCGCCGCCTCGGCGCGGGCTAGCCTAGAGGGGCGGTTCGACGCGTGTCAAACGGGGAGACGAGGGTGGCCGATACCGAACGGACGGTGATCTACACGGACGGGGCGTGCCTGGGCAACCCGGGACCGGGGGGATGGGCGGCCGTGATCGTGGAGCCCGGGAACCGGGTCCGGGAGATCGGGGGGCGCGACCCGGCCACCACGAACAACCGGATGGAGCTCACCGCGGTGATCGAGGGCCTTCGGCAGACCCGGCCCGGATCCCGGGTGCACGTGGTCACCGATTCCCGGTACGTCCACGACGGCATCTCCCGGTGGATCCACGCGTGGAAGAGGAGGGGTTGGCGCAAAGCCGACGGCGGCGCCGTGCTGAACCAGGACCTCTGGGAGTCCCTGGACCGCCTGGCCTGGGGGGAGGGCCGGGATGTCACCTGGGAGCACGTGCGGGGGCACCGGGGCCACCCCTTCAACGAGCGCTGCGACGAGCTGGCCACGGCCTTCGCCCGGGGGGAGTCGCCCGAGCTCCGAAGCGGCGATGGCGCGTGGATCGGGGGTGAGGGAACCGAGGGGCATCGGTCCTTCCCCTGCTACGTGAGCCGGGTGGACGGGGAGATCCGGCTCCACGACACCTGGCCCGAGTGCGAGGCCCGGGTGAAGGGGGTGAGCGGTGCCCGGTACCGCAAGGTGCGAAGCCCTGTTGAACTCGAGGCGGTCCTGCGGGAGTGGGGGGGGGCCTGAGCCGTGGGCGAGGAGCGGATCCGAAACGCCTTCGTGCTGGCGGCCGGGTACGGCACCCGACTCCGGCCCCTGAGCCGGGTGGTGCCGAAGCCGGCCTGGCCCCTTTTCGACGTGCCCCTGGCGGCGCGGGTTTTGGACCTCATCGCGGCCGCGGGCCTCCGCCGGGCCATCGTGAACCTCCACCATCTGCCCGAGGTGCTGCGGGCCCGGCTGGAGCCCTGGATCCCCGGGGGGCTGGACGTCGCCTGGAGCTTCGAGCCGGAGATCCTGGGCACGGGAGGGGCGCTTGCGCCCTGGAGGGAGACGTTGCGGCCCGAACCCTTCGTCTTGGCCAACGCCGACACCTACCAGGAGATCGACCTCCCGGCGATGGTGCGGGAACACGCGGCCAACGGGGCCCTGGCCACGCTGTCGGTCGCTCCCGCGGCCGGTGGCCCCCTGGAGGTGGACGAGGAGGGGCGGATCGTGCGGTTCCTCGACGCCCGGGCGCCGGGTGCCGGGGCGGGGCGGCCCTGCGAGTTCACGGGGATCCACGTGCTGGAGCCCGAGGTGCTGGACCACGTGCCCGACCGCAGATGCTGCATCAACGCCGACGTGCACCGCCACCTGGTGGCCCGGGGCGCCCCGGTGTTCGCCCACGTGTTGCCGGCGGACGCCTTTTGGAGCGATCTCGGGACGGTGGAGCGGTACCTCTCGGCACACCGGGACCTCCTGGCCCGTGGCCGGGTCCCGCGGGCGCCGGGCGAGGTGGTGGAGACGGAAGGGGGGCGCTGGTACCGGGGGACGGGGGCCCGGATCGGGGTCGGGGCCCGTGTGGGACCCGGGTGTGCCGTGGGACGCGGGGCCGAGATCGCGCCGGGGGCCCGGCTGGCCGGGAGCGTGGTCTGGCCAGGGGCCCGCTGCGGCGACGCCGTGGGGTGCGTGGTCCCGGACGTGGGTCCGGTGGTGGGGGCGCGGATCCCATGAGCCGGGACGACGGGATCCTGGTCGGCGGAGAAACCGGGTATCGGGTGCGCCTCGAGGGGTTCGAGGGGCCTCTGGACCTCCTTCTCCATCTCATCCGCAAGCACCGGTACGACATCTACGACATCCCCATCGCCCGGATCCTCGAGGAGTACCTGGAGGTGCTCGACACGATGCGGGAGCTCGACCTCGACGTGGCGAGCGAGTTTCTCGTGATGGCCGCCACCCTGGCCGAGATCAAGTCGCGGATGCTCCTGCCGAGGCCCGAGGAGGAGGAAGAGGAGGGGGAGGACCCCCGGGCCGAGCTGGTGCGCCGGCTCCTGGAGTACGAGCGGATGCGGGCGGCCGCCGAGCGCCTCGCCGAGCGGCCGCTCCTCGGCCGGGAGGTGTTCGCCCGCACGTTTCGCTCCCCGGACCTGGACGAGATAGACCGGCCCGACGCCCCGATCGAGGCCGATTTCTTTCAGCTCCTCCTGGCGTTCCGCGAGGTCCTGGCCACCGCGTCGGAGTCGTTCGCCGAGGCCGTGGCCCGGGAGCGGATCTCGATCCAAGAGGCCATGCAGGAGGTGCTCGGGCTCTTCGCCGCGAGTCCCCCGGGCCGGGGCCTCGCGTTCCGGGACCTCTTCCCCCCCCGGCCGACCCGGACCCGGGTGGTCACCGTGTTCCTCGCGGTGTTGGAGTTGGTGCGGCTGCGGGCCCTGCGGGTGGTGCAGGTGAGCCCGTTCGGGGAGATCCGGCTCTTTGCCGTTCCCGTGGAGGAGGAGTAGGCATGGATCGGGAAGCGGTGGCCCGGGTGCTGGAGGCCGTTCTGTTCGCGTCGCCCGAGCCGGTGGCGCTCGGGAAGCTCGTGGAGCTGTTCGCGCCGGAGGGGCTGGGCCGGCAGGAGGTCCTGGACGGGCTCGGGGCCCTCGGTGAGGCCCTCGGCGGCCGCGCCCTCGAGCTCCGGGAGGTGGCGGGGGGCTACCAGCTGCGCACCCGGGCCGAGTACGCGCCCTACCTGGGCCGGCTCGAGATTCCCCGGCCCGTGCGGTTCAGCCGGGCGGCCCTCGAGACCCTGGCCATCGTGGCGTACCGCCAGCCCATCACCCGGGCCGAGGTGGAGGAGGTCCGGGGCGTGGACTGCGGAGGGGTGCTCAAGGCCCTCCTCGAGAAGGGGCTTGTCCGGGTGGTGGGGAAAAAGGACGTGCCCGGCCGGCCGCTTCTGTACGGCACGAGCCGGAAGTTCCTGGAGGTGTTCGGGCTCACCTCGCTCGCGGACCTGCCCAGCCTCCAGGAGATCGAGGAGATGCTGGCCGAGGAGGTCGAGGAGGAGACCGGCGAGGGCCCGGCGGGGCCTCGGGAGCCTCCGGAAGATGCCTGAGCGCCGCGGCGAACGGCTTCAGAAGGTCATCGCGGCCCGGGGCCTCGCGAGCCGGAGAACCGCCGAGGAGTGGATCCGACAGGGCCGGGTCCGGGTGGACGGGGCGGTCGTGACCGAACTCGGGGTCCGGGTGAACCCCGACGTACAGGCGATCGAGGTGGACGGCCGGCCGATCCCGCCGCCCCCGGAGCGGATCGTGGTGGTCCTCCGGAAACCCCCGGGCTACGTGACCACCCGGTCCGATCCCCACGCCGCGGCCACGGTCATGGATCTGGTGGCCGACCTGGGGGCCTCGGTGGTCCCGGTGGGCCGGCTCGACCGGGATTCCCGGGGTGTGCTCCTCCTCACGAACGACGGGGGCCTGGTGCACCGGCTCCTCCACCCCCGGTCCGGGGTGGAGAAGGTGTACCGGGTGGAGGCGCGGGGCCGCTTCGACCCGAGGGCCCTCGAGCGGGGGGTACGGCTCGACGACGGCCCCGCCCGGGCCGACCGGGTGTGGGACGTGGAGCGTCATGGAGAAACGCTACGGTTCCGGTTGGCCCTCCACGGGGGCCGAAAACGCCAGATCCGCCGGATGGTGGCCGCGCTCGGGGGCAGGGTGGTGGATCTCGAGCGGGAGGCCTTCGGGCCGATCCGGGCCGACGACCTCTCCGAGGGCCGCTGGCGCCCCCTGACGGCCGACGAACTGGAGGCCCTCGACCGCGCCGCACGGCGGGCCGGGGGACCCGACGGGAAGACGAGATGAGCGATCCCAAGAAGCGCCTGGCCGAGCTGCGCTCGGCCATCGACCGGATCGACCGGGAGATCCTGGAACGGCTAAACCGCCGGGCCGAGCTCGCGCGGGAGGTGGGGGAGATCAAGCGGGCGAGCGGGGCGCGGTTTTACGCCCCGGGGCGGGAGGAGGATCTCCTGCGCCGGCTCGAGGCCGAAAACCCGGGGCCCTTCCCCGCGGCTGGGGTGCGGGCCGTGTGGCGGGAGATCATCTCGGCGTCGCTCGCCCTCGAGGCGCCGATGGTCGTGGCGTACCTGGGGCCTCCGGCCACCTTCACCCACCAGGCGGCGCTTCGCCGGTTCGGGGAGTCGGCCCGGCTCGAGCCCGCCCGCACCATCGGCGAGGTGTTCGAGCGGGTCGAGAAGGGCAAGGCCGCCTACGGCGTGATCCCCGTGGAGAACACCACCGAGGGGGTCGTGAGCCACACCCTGGACATGTTCCTGCGGTCCGATCTCAAAATCGTGGCCGAGGTGTACCTGCGGGTGGCCCACCACCTGCTGAACCGGTCGGGGCGCCTCGCCGACGTGGAGCGGGTGTACTCCCACCCTCACGCCGTGGCCCAGTGCCGCCGGTGGCTCGAGGAACACCTGCCCGACGTGCCCGTGTTCGACGCGGCAAGCACGGCCCAGGCCGCCAAGATCGCCTCCGAGGACCCAGGGGCCGCGGCCATCGCGGCCGAGGTGGCGGCCAAGGTGTACGGGCTCGCCGTGGCCGAGGCCCGGATCGAGGACAACCCCAACAACACCACCCGGTTCCTCGTGATCGGCCCCGACGTGCCCGACCCGAGCGGCCGGGACAAGACCTCGCTGGTGTTCGCGGTGCGGCACGAGGTGGGTGCCCTCTACCGCATGCTCCAACCCTTCTATGACAACGGGGTGAACCTCACCAAGATCGAGTCCCGGCCCATGCCCGAGGAGGCCTGGCAGTACGTGTTTTTCGTGGACCTGGAGGGGCACCTCACGGAACCCCGGGTGGAACGCGCGATCGCCGAACTGCGGGGCCGCTGCCGGTTCCTCAAGGTGCTGGGGTCCTACCCCCAGGGAAGCCCCTGACCCGGTTCGTCGCCCCGGGATCGCCTGGACGTCTGGGGGCGGCTTCGGCTATACAGGGCGCCCGTGCCGGGTGCCAGGTGCCAGAAGACAGACGACAGAGGACAGGGGACAGGGGTTCTCTGATATCTGACCTCTGAATTCTGGCCCCCGATACGGCAGCCGCTCCCACGGGGTGGGACAGCCGCTGGCGAAGGAATCACAAAGGATTTTAGCATCCTAGCGTCCTAGCCTCCCAGCGTCCCAGCGAGAAGTTACTTGGAAAATCCCATGACCGACACCGACCGTTTCGGCTCCCTCGTGAGCCCGTTCGTGCGCGAGCTGGAACCTTACGTCCCGGGGAAGCCCATCGAGGAGCTTCAGCGGGAGCGGGGCTTCGACCGCGTGGTGAAGCTCGCGAGCAACGAAAACCCCCTGGGCCCGTCGCCGCGGGCCGTGGAGGCCGCCCGGCGTGCCGCGGCTGAGGCGCACCGCTACCCCGACGGATTCGGCCGGCGGCTCAAGGAAGCCCTGGCCGCCCGCTGGGGCGTGGGGGTGGAGAACCTCGTGCTCGGAAACGGGAGCTCCGAGGTGATCGAGATGGCCGTGCGGCTCCTGGTGCGGCCGGGCTCCGAGGTGGTCGTCGCGAGCCCTTCGTTTAGCATCTACGAGCTCACGGCCCGGGCCCAGGGGGGCACCATCCGGTCGGTCCCGCTCAAAGACCACCGGGTCGATCTCGAGGCCGTGGCCCGGGCCGTCGGGCCGGCGACGGCGCTCGTGATCCTCGGGAACCCCAACAACCCCACGGGCACGGCGTTCACCGCCGCCGCGTGGGAGCGGTTCTGGAACGCCTTGCCCGAGGACGTCGCCGTCGTCCTGGACGAGGCCTACGCCGAATACGCCGACGATCCGGGGTTTCCGGACGGGGCCCGGTACGTGGGCGAGGATCGGCCGCTCCTCGTGGTGCGCACGTTCTCCAAGGCCTACGGGCTCGCGCTCCTGCGCATGGGATACGGCATCGCCCCGGCCGGCCTCGTGGACTATCTGAACCGGCTGCGGCTCCCCTTCAACGCCAACGGCGTGGCCCAGGCCGCGGCCGTGGCCGCCCTGGAGGATGGGGAGTACCTCGAGCGGGCCCGCCGGGTGAACCGGGAGGGCCGGGAACGGCTCTACGCCTTCTTCTCCCGGCTCGGGCTCGAGTACCTGGAGAGCCAGGCCAACTTCGTGGCGGTGCGGGTGGGCGACGGCGATGCCGTGTACCGGCGGCTCCTCGACCACGGGGTGATCGTGCGCTCGATCCGGAGTTTCGGCATGCCCGAATGGATCCGGGTCACGGTGGGCCTGCCGGAGGAGCTCGACCGGTTCGAAACGGCCTTCGCGGCCGTGCTCAAGGAAGGATAGCCCCCAAGGGATGGGTGGGGGCCTCGATCGGCAGGGGGGCGAGCGTCCCAGCCGCAGAGCTTTCTAGCGTTCCAGCTTCCCACGAAGGGGACCGCGATGATCATCGTGTTGCGACCGGACCACAAAGAGGAAGACCGCCTCCAGCTCGTCCAAACCCTGCGGGCCCTCGGGTTCGCGGTGCATGAGTCGAAGGGGGTGCAGCGCACGATCCTCGGCGCCATCGGCGACGAGGAGGCCCTGCGGGACCTGCCTCTGGAGTCCATGCCGGGGGTCGAGCGGGTCATCCCGATCCTGAAGCCCTACAAGCTCGTGAGCCGCGAGTTCCACCCCGAGGACTCCCGGGTGGAGGTGGGGGGGGTGACCTTCGGTCCGGGGCCGGTCCAGATCATCGCCGGGCCCTGCTCCATCGAGGACCGCCAGCTCCTCCTGGAGACGGCCCACGCCATCCGGGAGGCCGGGGCCACCTGCCTGCGGGGCGGGGCCTACAAGCCCCGCACGAGCCCCTACGCGTTTCAGGGACTGGGGGAGAAGGGGCTCGAGCTCCTGGCGGAGGCCCGCGAGGCCACGGGGCTGCCGGTGGTCACGGAGCTCATGGATCCCCGCGACACGGTGCTCGTGGCCCGGTACGCCGATATCGTGCAGATCGGCGCCCGCAACATGCAGAACTTTCGCCTCCTCAAGGAGGTGGGGAACCTGGAGAAGCCGATCCTCATCAAACGGGGCTTGGCGGCCACGATCACCGAGTGGCTCATGAGCGCCGAGTACGTGGCCGCCCAGGGGAACCGGCGCATCCTGCTGTGCGAGCGGGGCATCCGAACCTACGAGACCGCCACCCGAAACACCTTGGACATCTCGGCCGTGCCCGTGCTCAAGAGCCAGACCCATCTGCCGGTGCTCGTGGACCCGAGCCACGCCGCAGGCACCTGGGAGCTCGTGGAACCCCTGAGCCGGGCGGCCGTGGCGGCCGGGGCCGATGGCCTCATGATCGAGGTCCACGCCCGGCCCGAGGCCGCCCTGTGTGACGGGAACCAGAGCCTGAAGCCCGAGCGGTTTGCGCGGCTGGTGGAGCAGGTGGCCGCCGTGGCCCGGGCCGTGGGGCGGGGCGTGGGGGGGCGGCCATGACCCCCGGCACCCTGGCCGTGATCGGGCTGGGCCAGATCGGCGGGAGCGTCGCCGCGGCCGTGAAGGTCCACGGCCTGCCGTACCGGGTGCGGGCCTGGGACCGGCGGGCCGCGGCGGTGGGCATGGGCGCCGAGCGGGGGTGGGTGGACGAGGCGGCCGCCGGACCGGTCGAAGCCGCCCAGGGGGCCGATCTCGTCGTGCTGGCGGCGCCGGTTTCGGCCGTGCGCCGGCTCCTGGGGGAGGTGGCGCCGGCCCTTCGCCCCGGGCAGGTGGTGACCGACGTGGGAAGCACCAAGGGGTCCATCGTGGCCGAGGCCGGCCGGGTGCTCCCCGAGGGGGTGGTGTTCGTGGGCGGGCATCCGGTGGCCGGCACCGAGCGCTCCGGGATCGAGGCGGCCGACCCGCGGCTGTTCGACGCGCGGCCGTGCGTGCTGACCCCGCTTCCGGGGGCGCCGGAGGAGGCCGTGCGGCGCGTCTCGGATTTTTGGACCGGCCTGGGGGCGCGGGTGGTCACGATGGACCCCGAAGCCCACGACCGGGTGTTTGCCTGGGTCAGTCACCTGCCCCACGTGCTCGCCTACACCCTGACCTGGGCCGTGCTGGAACGCCTGGACGACCGGGCCCTGGGTCTTGCCGGCCCGTCCCTTCGGGACTGGACCCGGGTGGTGGGCAGCCCGCCGGCCCTGTGGCGGGACATCTGCCTCGAAAACCGGGACAGCCTGGCCGAGGCGATCCGGGAGTTCGAGGCGGAACTCCAGGCGGTGCGCCGCCGCATCGAGACCGGGGACGCCGCGGCCCTGGAAACCCTGTTCCACGGGGCCAAGGAAGGGAGGAGCCGGCTGTGGACCGTGTGAGGGTGGCCCCCCCGGGGCCCTTCGATCGGGAACTGCGGGTGCCGGGGGACAAGTCCATCTCCCACCGGGCCCTCCTGTTTTCCGCCTTGGCCGAAGGGACCTCGCGGATCCGGGGGCTCCAGGCCGGCGAGGACGTGCGCTCGACCCGCCGGGCCCTGGAGGCCCTCGGGGTGGCGATCCGGGACGAGGGCGAGGTCGTCGTGGTGGAGGGCCGGGGCATCGGGGGGCTGCGGGAGCCCGAGGACGTGGTGGACTGCGGGAACTCCGGCACCACGATGCGGCTCCTGGCCGGCATCCTGGCCGGCCACGGGTTCCTTTCGGTTCTCACGGGCGACGCGAGCCTGCGGCGCCGGCCCATGGCCCGGGTGCTCGACCCCTTGCGGGAGATGGGTGCCTTGGCCCTGGGCCGCGACGAGGACCGGCTGGCGCCGCTGGTGCTCCGGGGCGGGAGCCTCCGGGCCCTCACCTGGACCCTGCCGGTGGCGAGCGCCCAGGTGAAGAGCGCGGTTCTCCTCGCCGGACTCCACGCCCGCGGGGTGACCTGGGTCGAGGAGCCCGCCCCGTCCCGGGACCACACCGAGCGGATGCTGGACGCCCTGGGGGCCGAGGTCCTGCGGGAGGGGAGCCGGGTGGGGATCCGGGGGCGGACCCCCCTTCGGTCCGCCGACTGGCAGATCCCGGGCGACCCCTCCTCGGCCGCCTTCTGGGCGGCGGCGGCGCTCCTCGTGCCCGGGGCGCGGGTCCGGGTGCGGGGGGTGTGCCTCAACCCCACCCGAACGGGGTTCTTTCGCCTCCTCCAGCGGATGGGAGCCCCGGTGGAACTCCGGGAGACCGGGGTGGCCGGAGGGGAGCCGGTGGGGGACGTGGTTGTCCAGCACGGTCCGCTGAGCGGCGTGGAAGTGGGGCCGGAGGAGGTGCCGGCGGCGATCGACGAGTTTCCGGCGCTGGCCGTGGTGGCCGCGCGGGCCGAGGGCGAAACGGTGGTGCGGGGCGCCGAGGAGCTGCGCCACAAGGAGTCCGACCGGATCGGCACGCTGGCCCGAGAGCTCCGCAAGGCCGGGGTGGACGTGGAGACCTTCCCGGACGGGTTTCGGATCCGCGGGCCGGCGGCGCTGCGGCCGGCCGCGTTCGAAAGCCACGGCGACCACCGGCTGGCCATGGCCTTGGGGGTGCTGGGGCTTGCGATCCCAGGAGGGGCCGAGGTCGACGGGGCGGACGCGGCCTCGGTCTCGTATCCGGCGATCTGGGACGAACTCCCCGGGGCCGACCGACTGTCTTCTCGGGCGTGACCCGGCCGGGGATGTCGAAGATTCTTAAGAGGACGGATTCGTGAGCACCGAAGAACCGAAGAAGGGAAAAGGGCTGTTCGGCCGGCTGTTCCGCCGCGGACGGGCCGAGGAAGCGGCACCGGAGACGGAACCGGAGCGGGAGGAGACGTCGGTACCCGAGGAGGAGCCGATCTCGTCCTCTCCCGCCGGACCGGAGGAAGGGGAGGTTGGGGAGGAAGGGGCCAGGGCGCCCGAACCCGCTCCCGAGGGCCCACCGGCCGGGGCGGCCGAGGACGAACCCCCGGGGGAGGAGGAACCGCCCGCGCCGGAGGGAGAGCCGCCCGCAGAGGAGCCCGAGCCATCGGGGGAGGAGGAAACCGGGGCGCCCGAGGCGCCCTCTCGGGGGGGGCTCTTCTCCCGGCTTCGCCAGGGGTTTTCCAAAACCCGCCAGGGGCTCGTCCAGAAGGTCGACCGGATCCTGTTCGGCAAGAAGGAGATCGACGCCGAGACCCTGGACGAGCTCGAGGAGGCCCTGGTCACGGCCGACCTCGGGGTGGCCACGGCCATGCGGCTGGTGGACGAGATCCGCGACAAGGTGGGCCGAAAGGAGCTCCGGAGCCCCGAGGCCCTGCGGGAGCATCTGAAGGCCGCGATCCGGGAGATCCTCGTGGCCGAGGAGGCCCGGTTCGAGCCCCCGGCCGAGGGGCCCTGCGTCATCATGGTGGTGGGCGTAAACGGGGTGGGCAAAACGACCACCATCGGGAAGATCGCGGCCCAGTACCGGGCCCAGGGCAAGCGGGTGATCCTGGCGGCCGGCGACACCTTCCGGGCGGCCGCGATCGAGCAGTTGGAGATCTGGGGCCAGCGGGTGGGGGCCCAGGTGATCCGGCACCAGCAGGGCTCCGATCCGGCGGCCGTGGCCTTCGACGCGGTGGAGGCGGGCAAAGCCCGGGGGGCCGACGTGGTCATCGTGGACACGGCCGGCCGGCTCCACACGAAGCGAAACCTCATGGAGGAGCTCAAAAAGGTCCGCCGGGTCATCGGGAAGGCCCTTCCGGGAGCGCCCCACCAGGTACTCCTGGTGCTCGACGCCACCACCGGCCAGAACGCCGTGAGCCAGGCCCGGCTGTTCCACGAGGCCGTGGGGGTGGACGCCATCGCGCTCACCAAGCTCGACGGCACGGCCCGGGGCGGCGTGATCGTGGCCATCTGCGACGAGCTCAAGATCCCGGTCCAGTACATCGGCATCGGCGAGGGCGTGGACGACCTGCGGCCCTTCGACGCCCGGGCCTTCGTGGACGCCCTGTTCTGAGCCGGGGGGCCCCTCCGGCCGAGCCCCGGTTGCTTTAGTTTTTCAGCCGTCTGGCCGAACCGTGGCCGGACGGGACCCGCTTTGGTGTTCGGGAGGAACGAGCCATGGAACGTCGACGCCTGGGCCGCGCCGCTGCGGCCGTCCTTCTTGTCACCCTATGCGCCTCGGCCGCCTGGGCCTCGGGGGGCGAGGGTGGGGCCGGGCTGGGGAGCGAGCTCCACCTGTACTGGGGGATCCCGTTCGCCGGGATTCTCCTGTCCATCGCCCTGTTTCCGCTCCTGGCGCCCCGGTTCTGGCACCACCATTTCGGTAAGGTCTCGGCCTTCTGGGCGCTGGCCCTCGCCGTGCCGTTCCTCATCTCATATCGGGGTGAGGCGCTGCACCACATCATCCACATTTATCTGGCCGACTACATCCCGTTCATCATTCTGCTGTGGTCGCTCTACACCGTGGCCGGTGGGATCCTGGTGACCGGGAGCCTGGCGGGTACCCCCCTGGTGAACTTGATGCTTCTCGTGATCGGGACGGCGATTGCCTCGTGGGTGGGCACCACCGGCGCGGCCATGCTCCTCATCCGCCCGTTCCTTCGGGCCAACGCCTGGCGGAAGCGCCGGACCTACCAGGTGGTGTTTTTCATCTTTCTCGTGTGCAACATCGGGGGCGCGCTCACCCCGCTGGGGGACCCGCCGCTCTTCCTCGGGTTCCTTCACGGGGTGCCGTTCTTCTGGACCTTCAAGATCTTTCCGCCCATGCTGGTGGTGTCCGGGGTGCTGCTGGCGGTCTTCTTTGCCATGGATTGGTACTACTACCGCAAGGAGGAGGGACAGCCCCCGGCACACGACGGGTCGAAGCTCCGGGTCGAGGGCGTCCACAACCTTCTCTTCCTGGCCGGGGTGGTCGCCGGGGTGCTCCTGAGCGGGGTGCTCCACACCCGGCTTGGCGAGGTCACGATCCTGGGGGTCCACCGGGCCGTGGCCGACATCGCCCGGGACGTCCTGCTCGTGGTCATGGGGATCCTGTCGCTTCGGACCACGAAGCGGGCCATCCGGGAGCGAAACGAGTTCACCTGGTTTCCCATCCTTGAGGTGGCCTACCTTTTCGCCGGGATTTTCGTCACCATGATCCCGGTCCTCGAGATCCTGAAGGCGGGCACCCACGGCCACTTCGCGTTCCTGATCGAGGCCGTGAAGAAACCCTTCCACTACTTCTGGATCACGGGGATTCTGTCGAGCTTCCTGGACAACGCCCCAACGTACCTCGTGTTCCTGAACACCGCCCTCGGGAACTTCTTCCCCGGGGTGCCCGAGCGCCAGGCGATCCTGAACTTAATCCAGCACAAGGAGATCTACCTCGAGGCGGTGGCGGCCGGCGCCGTGTTCATGGGGGCCAACACCTACATCGGCAACGCCCCCAATTTTATGGTGCGGTCCATCGCCGAGGAGGCCGGCGTGGAGATGCCGAGCTTCTTCGGATATATTTTGAAATACTCGCTTGTGTTCCTTGTCCCGACGTTCGTCCTCGTGACCCTCGTTTTCTTCCTGTGAGGGGGAGGTAGCCATGGAAGCGATCCGCAAGGTTTTGTTCCCCACCAAGTTCGAGGATCTGTCGTTCCGCTGCCTAGAGCGCCTCCTGCCGCTCAAGGAGGCCGGGCTCGAGGAGGTGATCCTCCTGTTCGTGATTGACCGGGACGAGGTGGCTTACAACCTCTTCCGGGGATTCGACAAGAAGCTCGCGGACCAGCTCCGGGAGGAGGCCCGCATCCGGTTCGAGGACTGGGAGAAGGAACTCGCCGAGCGCGGTGTGAAGGCCCGCCACCTGATCGAGATTGGCTCGCCCGAGGGGAAAATCCTGGAGATCGGGTGCCGGGAGGAGGTGGACCTCATCGTGGCAGGCCGCCAGCACGAGCACCTGGCCGACGCCGTGTACCTGGGCGGCACCACCATGGGGATCCTCCGGCGGTCGGCCATCCCGGTGTACGTGTGCAAGCACCCCCCGGAGGGGGCCTGCGAGGTGCCGAGCACGAGCCCGTTCGAACGAGTCCTCTATGCCACCGATTTCTCCCCCGACAGCGAGCGGGCGCTGGTTTTCGTAAGGGCCCTGGGGCCGCTCGTGAAGGCCGTGGACGTGGTGCACGTGATCACCGAGCGGGACTTCCAGAAATGCCCGCCGGAGGAGGTTGCCCGGGCGGAGGCCGAGGCCAAGGAGCGCATGGCCGCCGTCTGCGACGACCTCAAGGCCGCGGGCAGGGAGGCCGACTGGCACCTGCTGGCCGGGAACACGGCGGCCGAGATCCTGAAGGCCGCCCAGGATCACCACAGCACCCTGATCGTGATGGGCACGAAGGGCAAGCACGGCATCAAGGAGATGTGGGTCGGAAGCGCCTCCCACCGGGTGGCCGAGCTCTCCCCGGTGCCCGTGGTGCTCGTGCCCACGGAACGGGCCGAGTGCTACATCTGAGGGCCGGCCCGGGGGCTTAGCCGGCCCTGGGCGGCTCCCGGAGCACAGCCGCGAGGTCCCCGGGGTCGGTGATGGGGGCCTGGCAACTGAAGTTCTGGCACACGTAGGCGGCCGCCCGGCCGCCTACGGTTTTCATGCCCCGGGTAAAGGGCGCGATCTCGGCCAGCGATCCGTCCGGGGGGGCGAGGAGCACGGTGGTTTCCGGCGCGTAGGCCGATCGCACGGCCTCCATCAGGGCCCGGGTGTCGTCGTAGCCGGGCTGCCCCGCGATCACGACCTCCCGGGTCGGTTCCACCAGAAGCGCGAGCCCCGCCAGGTACCCGGTGAACGCGGCCGGGTAGCGGGCCACCCGGCCCGCGAGGGCCCGGGCCAGCGCATGGGCCCGCTCGGTCCAGGCGGGTTCCCCCGTGAGGAGCCCGAGTCGCGCAAACGACTCCAGCGCCACGCTGTTGGCAGAGGGGGTGGCCCCGTCGTACACCTCCTTGGGCCGCCAGAGGAGCGCCTCCCCGTCCGCGGGGGTGTCGAAGAGCCCGCCCTCCCCCTCGTCCCAGAACCTCCCGAGGAGTTCCTGTCCCAGTTCCAGCGCCCGGGCGAGCCACACCGGGTCGAAATCGGCCCCGTAGAGGTCGAGAAAGCCCCGGCAGAGAAATGCGTAGTCCTCGGCCACGGCGTCCACCGCCGCCTCGCCGTCCCGGTACCGGCGAAGGAGCTTCCCGTCCCGGCGCAGGTGCTCCCACAGGAACTCCGCCGCCCCCCGGGCCGCCTCGGCGTAGGTCTCGTCCCCCAACACCGCGGCCGCCCGGGCCAGGGCCGAGACCATGAGCCCGTTCCACCCCGTGAGCACCTTGTCGTCCTTGAGCGGCCGGGGGCGGGTGGCCCGTCGGTCCAGGAGCCGGGCCCGGTCCTCCTCGAGTTCCCGCTCCAGGGCCTCGGGATCGAGGCCCCACTCGGCGGCCCATGCGGCCACCGGCCGCGGGAGGTGGAGCACGTTGGCGCCGGTGCGTTCGCCGGTGGCCTCCTCCCGGAAGTTCCCCTCCTCCGTGATCCCGTAGATCCGGCAGAACCGCTCGCCCCGTGCGGCGCCCAGCACCTCCAGGATCTCGGCCCGGGTCCAGACGTAGAACTTGCCCTCCACCCCCTCGGAGTCGGCGTCCTCGGCCGAGTGGAACGCCCCCTCGGGCCCCCGGAGATCCCGAAGCACGTAGGTGAGCACCTCCCGGGCGGTGCGGCGGAACAGGGGGTCTCCGGTCGCCTGCCACGCCTCGAGGTAGGCGACCGCGAGCCCGGCCTGGTCGTAGAGCATCTTCTCGAAGTGGGGCAGGAGCCAGTCGGCGTCGGTGGAGTACCGGTGGAACCCGAACCCCAGGTGGTCGAAGATGCCGCCGTGGCGCATGGCCCGAAGGGTTTCGGTGGCCATGCGAAGCGGGTGGTCCTCTCCGGTCCGCCGATGCCGGCGCACGAGGAACACCAGGTTGTGGGGCGTGGGGAATTTGGGCGCCGCCCCGAACCCGCCCCGCCGGGCGTCGAACTCCTGGGAGAAGATCTCAACCGCCGCCGCGAGGAGCCGGGGGGTCGGCTCCCCGGGTTCGGGCTCCCCCAGTTCCCGCAGCCGGCCCACGATCTGCCGGGCCGAGGATCGGACCTTATCGGGGTCCTCCTGCCACAGGGCGGCCGCCCTGCGCACCAGTTCGATCACCCCGATCCGGCCGTGGCGGCTCGTTTTCGGCAGATAGGTGGCGGCGAAGAAGGGCTCCCGGTCGGGGGTGAGGAGGATCGTCAGGGGCCAGCCGCCGGTGCCCGTGAGCGCCTGGCACACGGCCATGTACACCTGGTCCACGTCGGGCCGCTCCTCCCGGTCCACTTTGACGGGCACGGTGAGGGTGTTCAACACCGCCGCCACCTCGGGATCCTCGAAGCTCTCCCGCTCCATGACGTGGCACCAGTGGCAGGTGGCGTAACCGATCGAGAGGAACACGATCCGGTTCTCCGCCTTGGCCCGGGCGAAGGCCTCCTCCCCCCAGGGGTACCAGTCCACCGGGTTGTGGGCGTGCTGCAGGAGGTACGGGCTTTTCTCGTGGATGAGCCGGTTGGGGCGGTGGGATGTGGTCATCGGAACCTTCCGGGTGGTTTCAGGCTAGGCGGCTCGGCGGCTCGGCGGCTTGGCGGCTGACCCCCCCTCGGGGTTCCCGCGCCGTCGCCCGTCCCAACCTATGGGAGCGGCTGCCGTATCGGGGCCGGAGTTCAGAGGTCAGATGTCAGAAAACCCTTGTCCTCTGTCCTCCGGCGTCTGTGTTCTGGCACCCGGCACCTGGCACGGGCGGCGGTACCGTATCGGGCCGATCCTGGCCCCGCCGCTTCGGGGGAAGCGAACGAGGACCGGCGAGGGGGACGTCGGGACTCGGGCGACCAGGGTACCGCAACCGGGGCCCGGCGCCAGCGCGCCCCCCCAAAACACCCGCGGCCGCCCCCCCAGGGGGAGCGACCGCGAGACGATCGTTCGACGGGCTCCGGTCCCGATCGCCGACCGAAACCCCTCAGTTCACCACCTCGGCCTCGTACACCTCGGGCTCGTCGGGGCCCCTGCCTTCCTCGGGCGGGTTCTCCCACCGGACCACGAGGTCGTCGCCCTCCACGTCCACCGTGATCGTGGCCCCGTCCCGCACGTCGCCTGCGATGAGCGCCCGGGCGATCCGGGTTTCGAGCTGGCGCTGGATGTAGCGCTTGAGAGGCCGCGCGCCGTACACCGGGTCGTACCCGGCCTGGGCGATGAACTTCCGGGCCGCCTCGGTGAGCTCGAACCGGATCCGGCGGTCCTGGAGCCGGCGCACCAGGTCCTGGGTCAGGAGATCCACGATTCGCTCGATCTCCTCGAGCGTCAAGGGCTTGAAGAGAACGATCTCGTCGACCCGGTTCAGGAACTCGGGCCGGAAGTGGGCCCGGAGTTCCCGCATCACGGCTGCCCGCGCCTCCTCCTTGATCTCCCCTTGGTCGGTCACGCCCTCCAGGAGGTAGTGGGACCCGATGTTGGAGGTCATGATGATCACGGTGTTGCGGAAGTCCACCGTGCGGCCGTGGGAGTCGGTGAGCCGCCCGTCGTCGAGGATCTGCAGGAGCACGTTGAACACATCGTGGTGCGCCTTCTCGATCTCGTCGAACAGGATCACCGAGTAGGGCTTGCGCCGAACGGCCTCGGTGAGCTGGCCGCCCTCCTCGAACCCCACGTACCCCGGCGGGGCGCCGATGAGCCGGCTCACGGCGTGTTTTTCCATGTACTCGCTCATGTCGATCCGGATGAGGTTTTCCTCGGTGTCGAAAAGCGCCTCGGCCAGGGTCTTGGCGAGCTCGGTCTTCCCCACCCCCGTGGGCCCGAGGAAGATGAACGACCCGATCGGCCGGCGCGGGTCCTTGATGCCCGAGCGGGCCCGGAGCACGGCGTCGGCCACGAGTTGCACGGCCTCGTCCTGGCCAACGACCCGCCGGTGGAGCACCTCGTCGAGCCGGAGGAGCTTCTCCCGTTCGCCCTCCATGAGGCGGGACACCGGGATCCCGGTCCAGCGGGATACGATCTCGGCGATCTCCTCCTCGGTCACCTCCTCCCTGAGGAGCCGGGTGCCGCCGAGGCGGTGGAGTTCCTCCTCCTTCTGGCGGAGTTGCCGCTCGAGCTCGGGCAGCCGGCCGTGCTTGAGTTCCGCGGCCTTCTCGAGATCGTAGTTGCGCTCGGCCACGGCGATCTCCTGGCGGACCCGCTCGATCTCCTCCCGGAGTTGCTGCACGGCCTTGATGGCCTCCTTCTCGTTCTCCCACTGGGCCCGCATGGCGTCGGCCTTGGCCCGCAGGTCCGCGAGTTCCTTCCGGAGTTGCTCGAGGCGCTCCTTGCTCGCCGCGTCCTTCTCCTTCTTGAGCGCGGCCTCCTCGATCTCGAGTTGCATGATCCGCCGGGTCACCTCGTCGAGTTCCGCGGGCATCGAGTCGATCTCGGTGCGGATCATGGCGCAGGCCTCGTCCACCAAATCGATGGCCTTGTCCGGCAGGAACCGGTCGGTGATGTAGCGGTGGCTCAGCACCGCGGCGGCCACCAGGGCGTTGTCCTGGATGCGCACCCCGTGGTGGACCTCGTAGCGCTCCTTGAGGCCCCGGAGGATCGAGATGGTGTCCTCCACCGAGGGCTCCTCCACCAGGACAGGCTGGAACCGGCGCTCCAGGGCCGGGTCCTTCTCGATGTATTTCCGGTACTCGTCGAGGGTGGTCGCACCGATGCAGTGGAGCTCGCCCCGAGCCAACATGGGCTTGAGCATGTTGCCGGCGTCGATGGCGCCCTCGGCCTTGCCCGCGCCCACGATGGTGTGAAGCTCGTCGATGAACAGGATGATCCGGCCCTCGCTCTCCTTGATCTCCTGGAGCACGGCCTTCAGCCGCTCCTCGAACTCGCCCCGGTACTTGGCGCCCGCGATCAGGGCCCCCATGTCGAGGGCGTAGATCGTCTTGTCCTTGAGGCCCTCGGGCACGTCGCCCCGCACGATCCGCTGGGCGAGCCCCTCCACGATGGCGGTCTTCCCGACCCCCGGTTCGCCGATCAGCACCGGGTTGTTCTTGGTCTTACGCGACAGGATCCGGATCACCCGCCGGATCTCGGCGTCCCGGCCGATCACCGGGTCGAGCTTGCCCCGCTGGGCCTCCTTGACGAGGTCGCGGCCGTAGCGCTCCAGGGCCTCGTAGGTGGCCTCGGGGGTCGGGCTCGTGACCCGCTGGTGGCCGCGCACGCCCACCAGAGCCTCCATGAACCGTTCGGCCGTGATGCCGTATTCGGCGAAGATCCGGCCCGCGTCGGTCTCGGTGCCCTCGGCGATCATGGCGAGCACCAGGTGTTCCACCGACACGTACTCGTCCTTCAGGCGCTTGGCCTCCTCCTCGGCCCGCACCAGGAGGCGGTTCAGGCGCTGGGTTACGTAGATCTTGCCGCCCTCCACACCCGGGCCCGAGACCTGGGGCCGCTTGTCGAGCGCCCGGAGCACCTTGGCCCGGAAGTCGTCCACCGAAACGTCGAGCTTTTCCAGGAGCCGCGGGATGAGCCCCTCGGGCTGGTCCACCAGGGCCAGGAGGAGGTGCTCCCCGTCCACCTCCACGTGGCCCCGCTTCATCGCGATCTTCTGGGCTTCGGCCAGGGCCTCCTGGGATTTTTGGGTCAACCGATTCAGATCCATGGTCTCTCTCCTTTCGGCCCCGGCTGGGGGCCGTTCGTTTGTTGGGATGGGATCCGGCCCGCCCGGGCCGTGCGGCCACAAGGTAAGGCCGAAACCCGGGCGTGCAAGGCCTTCTGCCACCGAAGGCAAAAAGAAAGCCCCCCGGGGATGTCCCGGGGGGCACGATTCGGCCGCTTGAGCGGGCCGGCTATTTCTTGAGAATGGCCAGGGCCTTCTCGTCTAACGCCTCGGTCACGTAGGGGATGCCGGTGACCTCCGCGGTCTCCCGGTTCATGCTCATGAGGTCGTCCCGGGAGATGGCCGGGATCGAGAACTTCCGGGCGCCGGCCATGAACTGCTGGAGCCCGCAGGCGATCTTGTCGGCCCAGGTATAGAGCGCGATCGCGCCGAAGGGAATGTTCTCCATCTCCTTCTCGCCCACCTTGTTCTTCACGGCCTCCCACCCGGCGAAGATCTCCTCGGGGTAGGTGCCCACCACCTTGACCGAGTTGGGCAGGCTCTCCCAGTGGCCGTTGAGCTCCACCCGCTTCTCGGGCTTGAACACGCCCTCGATATTGGCGCCGAGGAACCCGGGGATCATGGGCGCCCGGCCCATGCAGACGAGACGGGTGTACGGGGCGCAGATCGCCAGCGCCTTGAACACGTGGTCCTCCCGGGCAAACCCGCCGGCGAGCGAGATGTCGGGGGGACGGATACCCCGCTCGTCGAGGATCTTGCAGTACTCGTAGGTCTTGGCGTGGAGCGGAAGCGACGGCACGCCCCAGTGCTGCATCATGTTCCAGGGGCTCATGCCGGTGCCGCCGCCCGCGCCGTCCACCGTGAGGAGGTCGAGTTCGCAGTCGGCCGCGTACCGGATGGCCATGGCGAGGGCCTCCATGCCGTAGGCCCCGGTCTTGAGGGAAATCCGCTTGTAGCCGAGTTTGCGAAGGTACTCGACCGTGGCCTTGAAGTCCTCCTCGACCGCGTCGGGCGTCGCCCGCTCCGCGGCGCCCAGCCGGCTGTGGCGGGCGAACGATTTGACGGCCCGGGCCTTGTATCCCTCCACCACGATGGGGTCGTAGGGGTCGGGGTCCACCACGTACCCCCGGTCCTTCAGGAACCGGGCGTACTCGATGTCGGTGACCTGGATCTCGCCGCCGATGTCCTTGGCGCCCTGGCCCCACTTGAGCTCGATGATCACCTTGTCGCTGTATTTGTTGATCACGTACTCGGCCACCCCATTCCGGGTGTCCTCCACGTTGAGCTGCACGATGATGGCGCCGTAGCCGTCGTAGTAACGCAGATAGGTGTCGATGCGGCGATCGAGTTCCGGCGAGGACACCACCTTGCCGTTCTCGATCTTCGACTCCTTGTCCACGCCGACGACGTTCTCCCCGACCACGATCGGGAACCCGCACAGGGCCGCGCCCACCGCAAACCCGGTCCAGTACTTGGCGGCGATGAACGTCGAGCCCAGTGCGCCGGTCATGATGGGGATCCGGCAGGGGGTCTCCACCCGACGGCCGAACCGGGTCTCGAGGCTCACGTTGGGGAACACGCAGTCGTCGGCGTTTTCCGAGAGCCCCGGGGGGAGCCCATGGGCGCCGTAGGCGTACCCCTGGATCCGCAGGGCGTGGTACCCGACCCCCACCGCGCTCACGTGGCTCGCGCCGGAGGTGGTGTTGCCGAAATCCCTCGGGTACAGCAACTTCCGGCCCACGAGGGACGAGAGCCAGGTTTCGCATTTGCCCTTGCACCCGCTCTCACACAAGGTGCACAGGCCGGACTCCGCGGGCTGGCCGCGGTTCACGGTTCCGAGGGCGTCGTTCAGCTTGGGCCATTCCATCATTGGGCTCCTCCTTTGGTGGGGTGAGAGTGGCACGCGGTTGCCAAGACGGCGTTTGTGTAGGACAATCGAAACCGGGTAGGCAAGAGAAAAAAATTAGCAACAAAAAAGCAAAATGGGATATGGTCGATTTGCCGGGGAGGAAGGGGGAATGAGGTCGATTTGGGCAAATTTGCCAATAGGAGACGAAGTTCCCGGGCCCCGCTCCGGGGGGGCGGGAAGGGGGGTGAGGCGGGAGCGCCGGCGCCGGGCGGTCCTACGGGTGCTCCACGAGACGAGCCGACCCCTGGGCTCCCATGAGATCGTGAGCGAACTGGCGCGCCGGGGCATCGACCTCGCTGAGCGGACTGTCAGGTCGTACCTCGCCGAGTTCCGGGCCGAGGGACTGGCGCGGAGGGAGGGGCGCCGGGGCTACGTGCTGACTGCCCGGGGGAGGCAGACCCTGGACGACGCCGCCGGGTTGGAACGCGTGTCTCTCCTTTCCGCGAAGATCGACCGCATGACGTTTCAGATGGACTTCGACCTGCGCGCCCGCCGCGGAAACCTGGTGGCGAACACGACGCTGACCCGCCGGGACGCCCTGGAAGCCTGCGCGGACACGATCTGCGAGGTGTTCCGGAAAGGCTACGCCATGGGGTCCCTCCTGGGGTTGCTGGGCCCGGGGGAACGGGTGGGGGCGTGGGAGGTCCCCGCCGGGCGCGTCGGGTTCTGCACGGTTTGCTCGATCACCGTGAACGGGGTCCTCCTGAAGATGGGGATTCCCGTGCGTTCCCGGTTCGGGGGGCTCCTCGAGATCCGCGACGGCCGGCCGGTTCGGTTTGCGGAGGTGATCCTCTACGACGGCACCAGCATCGATCCCCTGGAGATCTTCATCCGCGGCCGCATGACCGATTACTGCGGCGCCGTGGAGAGGGGCGCGGGCCGGATCGGAGCGAGCTTCCGGGAAATCCCCATGGAGAGCCGGGAAACCGTGGTGGAGGCCGCCGGGGAGCTCCGGGATGCCGGGTTGGGGGCGATTTTGGAGGTGGGCCGGCCCGGGGCCGAACTCTACGGCATCCCGGTTCCGGAAGGCCGGGTCGGCATGGTGGTGGTGGGAGGGCTCAATCCGGCCTCCGTGCTGGAAGAGCGCGGCTACCCCGCGGAGTCCAGGGCCCTATGCGGTTTTCTGCCCTATGAGCGGTTTTTCCCGTACCACCGGCTCCGAGACGAACTCCGAAAACTCCAATAAAAAACAGGGCCCGGCCGTTCGGCCGGGCCCTGTGCGCAAGGGAGGGGAAGGGAGGAAGGGTTCGGTTACGCGCCGAAAGACCGGGCGAACAGGTCCTCGATGGCCTTTCGGCCCGCGTCGTTCAGGTTCCGGGTGCCGGTGCCGCAGATCGCCTTGTGGGCGATGACCGGCTCGTCCTCGATCCAGGTGTCGTTGCGCCAGGTGAACCAGTGGCCCCGTTCCTGGTCGAACACGTGGAGCGGCCGGTTCCACATCTTGGCGAGCTCGGCGGCCCAGCCGGTGCCGCCCTTGACCGTGCCGTCGTTCTGGATGGTGCCCACCACGAACACCTGGTACCCGTTGTTCACCTGGTGCCAGATGCTCTGGAGGATCTGGCGCATCCAGGGGCGGGTGGAGTAGTCCCGGTGGAGCCGCTTGGCCACCTCGGTCATGCTCACGTCGCCCTTGGCGAGCTCCTCCGGCGTGAGACGCCGCACGCCCTTCGTGCGATGGATGTGGTGGCCGTCGAACGTGAAGTTCACCTCGGCCACGCCGTAGCCCTCGGCCACCTCGCCGAACGCCGCCTCGGCGCCCCGGGCGCCGCCGCTATAGAGGGTCACCTCTTCGGGTCGCATGCTTCATTCCTTCCTTTCGGCCCCGGCCGAACCGGAAGCCGTGGGTTGTCGGGAAAAGGGCCGGCGTTTATACAGGTCGGAACGGGCCGGGTCAAGAAAAAAAATGGAAAAAACGGGGAAGGAGGGTGGGGCAGGGGTTACGGGCCTCCGAGGAGTCTGCGCACCGCCTCCTCCAGCACCTCCCCCTCCACGTAGCCCTCCCGGCGCTCCACGACCGCGCCCGAACGGTCGAGGAGTATCGTGGTGGGGAGGGCCATGACCCGGTATTTCCGCTTGACGTCCCGGGTGCCCAGCACCACCGGGTAGGGCACCGGGGTTTTCCGCAGGAACCGGTCCACGGCGTCCGGCCGCGTGTCGAGGCTCACCCCCAGCACCTCGAACCCCTGGCCCTGGTATTTCTCGCGGAGCCGGGCGAGCTCGGGGATTTCCCACTTGCACGGCGGGCACCAGGTGGCCCAAAAGTCCACCAAGACCACCTTGCCCTTGAGTTCCGAAAGCCGTTTTTCCAGACAGTCGAGGTCGCAGGTTTCCACGGCGGCCGAAGGTCGGCCCGCCAGGAGGAATCCCGCGACGGCCAGCAGGGTGAAGAGCGCGTTTCGTCGGTTCATGGGGAGCTCCAGTAGGCGCGGCGGCCCGGACGCCCGACCCAGCCTACTGCGGATCCGTCCCCTGTCCACCCGGAAGGCCGAGAAGCTCGCGGACCGCGGCTTCGAGATCGGCCAAGCGAAAGGGTTTTCCTAGAAACCGGTCGGCTCCCGCCTCCAGGGCGCGCGTCGCGACCTCGGGGTGGATCTCCACCGAGACCACCAGGATCGGGACGCTCCGGGTGTCGTCCCGTTCCCGGAGGCGCCGGATCAGCTCGAACCCGTGCTCCCCCGGCATCACGAGGTCGGTGACCACCAGGTCGAACGGGCCGGGGCGCTGGAGCGCGTCGGCCGTCCCCTCGGCCTCGACCACCTCGAGCCCGAGCCGTTTGCGCAGCACCGTTCCGACGATGTCCCGAATGGTGGAAGAGTCGTCGACCACGAGGGCCTTCATGGCATCCCCCTGTGCGTTGCGTGGGTGGGCGGATCGCCCCACGGGTTGGTCAAAATCGTCACTCCGACGGATCGGCGAAGCCCCTCCCGTTCTTTAGGGACGCCTCGGCCCTCGCCTCCGGGGAAGGGGTGAGCCCACCGAGGAAGCCCACCCAGGCATTCCAGTAGGGCTCGCCGCCCACGAAGGCGGGGTCGTCGTGGCCGGCGCCGGGGATGGTTCGGAACCGCTTGGGGCCGCCGTACCGGTCGTAGAGCCGCCAGGCGAGCCCGATGGGGACCACCTGGTCCCGGTCGCCGTGGAGGAAGAGGGCGGGAACCTTCACCTCGGGCGCGAGGGCCAGGTTGTCCCAGAGGGGCTCCAGGTACCGCCGAAAGGGCCAGGACAGGACCGGGTAATGGAACCGGGCGAGGTCCGCGACCCGGGTGAACGCCCCCTCGAGCACCAGGCCCTCCACCGTGGTCCGCGCCGCCGTGTGGAGCGCCACCGCCGCCCCCAGACTCCGGCCGAAGAGCACCACGGGCCCGTCGGCCCGCCGGCGGGCCTCGGCGACGGCCGCGAGGGCGTCGCCGAGGAGCCCGGACTGGGTGGGCCGGCCGTCGCTTCGGCCGTAGCCCCGGTAGTCCAGGGCCAGGATCGACAGGCCCAGCCGCTCGTGGAGCCGAACGATCAGATCGACCCGGTCCGAGAGATTTCCCGCGTTCCCGTGGAGGAAGACGATGGCGGGACCCTCCCGGGTGCCCGGAACCCACCAGGCGTGGACCGTGACGCCGTCCGAGGCGACCAACCGGAGGTCCTCGTACCCGAGCCCCCGGGACCCGGGGGTGAGCCCCCCCGATGCCGACGGGTGGTACACCCAGCGTTCCACCCACGCGGAACATCCGGCCAGCAGCATCGCGGCGACGGCGAGCATGTAGGCAGCTCCCCTGATCGCGGAGGGCGATGACATCCGTTGGCGCAACGTCGGTCCTCGGCCTTTCGGGGTCGGCAAACCGGCAGCCGGCATCGGGTGGGGCGGGGCCGGAGCGCCGAACTTCCCCGGGCCCGACCCCGCGGATTTGGCGTCGCGTTGTGTCCGACACCCAGGTCCCCTAGCATAGAAGGTTCGCCGTTTGTCGCAAACCCGCGCGAGGCCCCGCCCCGGATTCCCGGTGGGCGGCCGCGATTCGCTGGCGCGCGGGAAGGAGGTCACGCCGCACCATGGAACCGCGCTGGATCGACCCCGCCCTCATCTACCGCCGGCTGCGGGCCAGGCGGCCCGGGCCGGCGCCCGAAGGCCGGGTGGACCGGTTCGCCGAGAGGTGGGATGAGGGGCGTGGAGAGGCGCGGGGCCTCGTGGCCCTCGCCGGGGAAGGGGGCCACGAGGCGGTCCTCTACGCCACCCCCACCCGGGTCGGGGGCACCTGCGGGTGCCGGGAGGTATGGCCCTGCGGGCACCTCCTGGTCCTGGCGAGGAAATGGGCCGAGGAGGCCTCCCGCAAGGGCTGCGAACCGGCCCACTGGCGGCCGCTCCTCGACGCCCTTGTGGGGCGGACGCCCCGCCCGGCGGGCCCCCGGCGGCTCGCCCACTGGGTGGCCCCCGCCCCCGCCGGCCGGACCGCGGGGTTGCTCCTCCACTGGAGGCTCCACCGGGCCCGCCCGGAGGGGCTGGGCCCCGGCCGGGTCGTGGCGTGGGAAGATCTCGCGGAGGCGGCGAGCCGGTGGGGCGCGGCGGTCGACCGGGAGGTGGCCCGCCGGGTCGGCGCCCTCGTGGCCGCGGGGGCCCAGCGGGCGGGGCCGGGAATCCGGGTGGACCCCGGCGACGTCGATCTCGTGCTCCGGTGCCTGGCGGAGGCGGATCACGTGTTCGACCAGCGAACCGGGAAGCCCGTCGAGGTCCGGCTCGACCCGGTGCCGGTCCGCCTGCGGGTCGAGGGGGAGGGCCAGGAATTCGTGCTCCGGGCGGATCTGGGGGGCGGGCCGTCGCTAGTGGTCGGGGAGCGGCAACCGTGGGTCTGGCGGGGAGGAGAGATTCGGCCGGTGGCGGGAGCCCGAAGCGGGTCGGCCCTGGCGCTCCTCTCGCGCGATGGCGCCCCGGTCGAGCCCGAAGAGGTGCCGGCCCTGGTCGGGGCCGCCTCGGGAGCCCTGGAGGCGGCGGGGGTCCGGTTGGATCTGGAGGGATTTCGGGCCGAGCGACTCCTCGTGGACGAAACCCCAAAGCCCCGGGTGTATCTGGAGGAGGCCGATGGCCGGCTGGTGGTGCGCCTGGCCTTCCGGTACGGGGACCTGGAGATCCCGGCGGAAAACCCCGACCCTACTCCCCGGGTGACCGTGGGTGCGCACTCGGCGTACGTGCGTCGGGACATGGAGGCCGAGTTCCGGGCCACACGGCGCCTCATGGAGGCGGGGCTCTCCCTGGTGGAACCCGGCTGGTTCACCGCCGAGGGCGAGGACGCCCTCGGGTTCCTCCTGGACGGGGTGCGGGAACTCGGGGAAGAGTGGGCGGTGTTCGGCGCGGAGCGGCTGGTCCGTTGGCGCGTGCGCCCGAAGCCCGTGGTCCTCCGGCTCCGGGCCCGCACCGGGATCGACTGGCTCGAGGTGGAGGCCGGGGCCGAGGCCGACGGCGTGCCGGTGGGCGTGCCAAGGCTCCTCGAGGCCCTTCGGCGGGGCGATCGGTACGTTCGGCTCGAGGACGGGTCGTTCGCACGGGTGGCCGAGGGGTTCCAGGACCGGGCGCTCCGGGTCCTGGAGGACCTGCGGATTGGGACCGGGGCGGCCCGGCTGCCGAAGCACCTGGCCCCCCTGGTGGAGGAGCTTGCGGATCTCGCCGAGGGGGCCGAATGGGAGGGCCGGGAGCTCTGGGCCGAAACCGTGCGTCGGCTCGCCGAGGCCCGGACAAAGCCGATCGGCCCCGTGCCGGGCCTCCGGGCAACCCTTCGGCCGTACCAGCGGGCCGGGGTGGGGTGGCTCGTGGCCGCTGGGGAGGCCGGCCTGGGTGTGGCGCTCGCCGACGACATGGGGCTCGGGAAGACCGTGCAGGCGCTCGCGGCCGTGGCATCGGGTGCCGGGGCCGGCCGGCCCAGCCTCGTGGTGGCCCCCACCTCGGTGGTGCCCAACTGGGAGGCCGAGGCCCGCCGGTTCACCCCGAACCTCAGGGTGCTTCGCCACCACGGGGCCGAGCGGGGGCAGGGCCCGGAGGCCTTCGGCGGTGCGGATCTGGTGATCACGAGCTACGCCCTCCTGCGCCGGGACCGGGAACTCCTGGCCGGGGTGGAGTGGGACTGGGCGATCCTGGACGAGGCCCAGGCCATCAAGAACCCCGACACCCAAACGGCCCGGGCCGCCCGGGCCCTGCGGGCCCGAAGGCGCCTCGCGCTGACCGGCACCCCCTTGGAAAACCACCTGGGCGAGATCTGGAGCCTGTTCCAGTTCCTGAACCCCGGCCTCCTCGGGAGCCAGCGCTCGTTTGCGCGCCGCTTCGTGCAGCCGATCCTGGCCGGCGACGAGGGGGCGGCCGAGGCGCTCCGGCGCCGGATCGCGCCGTTCGTGCTTCGGCGTCTGAAATCCGAGGTGGAGCCGGAGTTGCCTCCGAAGGTGGAGGCCGTGTTGTGGTGCGAGATGGAACCCGAGCAGGAGGCCCTGTACCGGTCGCTCCTCGAGGCCAGCCGGAGGCAGGTGGAGGCCGCCATCCGGCGCTCGGGGTTCGACCGGGCCCGGATGTCGGTGCTGGAGGCCCTGCTGCGGCTCCGTCAGGCGTGTACGCTCCCGGCGGTCCTGCCCGGGGGGGTGGGGGAGGGCGTCCCCTCGGCCAAGTTCGACCGGTTCCGCTCGTTCATGGCCGAGACCATCGAGGAGGGGCACCGGGTTCTCGTGTTCAGCCAGTTCACCCAGGTGCTCTCGCGGCTGCGGGACTGGTGCGAGCAGGCCGGGTACCGGCCGCTCTACCTCGACGGCCGCACCCGGAAGCGCGAGGAGAAGGTGCGCCGCTTCCAGGAGGACGAGTCGGTGCGGGTGTTCCTGATCAGCCTGAAGGCCGGCGGAGCGGGGCTGAACCTCACCGGCGCCGACTACGTGGTGCTCTTCGACCCCTGGTGGAACCCGGCCGTGGAGGCCCAGGCCACCGACCGCACCCACCGCATCGGCCAGACCCGGAAGGTGTTCTCCTACCGGATGGTGGTCCGGGGCACGGTGGAGGAGAAGATGCTGGAACTCCAGGCCCGCAAGCGGGGGCTCCTGGAGGCCGTCCTCGGCCCGGACGGCGCGGGCGCCCTCTCCGAGGAGGACGTTCGCGACCTTCTCGGCATCGAGGGGTGACGGGGCCCCCGCGGGCGGTGTCCCCGGGGTGTGCAGGGGGAAAGGGAGGCGCCACGGCGTGCCACGTTGGGTCGTGGACGACGGCTGATTTCTGTCCTCCGTCCTCTGATCCCCGGTCCCCTGGCCGGTTCCCGAAACGATGATAGGATCTCCCACCATGGCTTGGAGGCGCTCGAACCCCCAGGGGGGCCGGTGGCCCGTGTCGTTTCTCGGGCTCGCCTGGGCCGCGCTCTTGGCGGTGGCCCTGCCTTTCGGGGGCGCGCTCGTGGGGGCGGGGTGGTGGGCCGTCGATCTCGCCCGGGACGCGGCCGAGGGGCTGGAGGAGACCGCCCTCCAGGGGGCGTGGAGCCGGAGGCTGGAGGACAAACTCCTCGGTCTGGAGCGCAAGGCCCGGCAGTTGGTGGTGCTGGGGGACGCGGAGATCCTGGCCGACTACGAGGCCCGCCGGGGCGAGTTCCTGGAGGTCCTGGCGTGGCTCGAGGGGGCGGCTCCGGCCGAGGACGTTCGCCGGGAGTTGGCCCGCATCCGGGAGATTGAGGCCGGGGTGTACGCGCGGCTCGTGGCGGGGCCGGCCCCCCCCGGGGAGGTGGGCGGGGCGCTGGCGCGGTTCGGCGAGGCCCACGCGGCGGCCCGCGCCGTGACGAACCGGGTCCAGGAGAGGGTCGAACGGCGGGCCGAGACGACCCGGCAAGAGGCCGAGCGGCTGCGGCGCCGGCTTTGGGGGGTGGCCATGGCGGCGATCCCCCTGACCCTCGGGCTGGCGGCGCTCTTCGCGGTCCTCCTGTCCCGGCCGGTCCGCTCCCTGGAGGCCGCGGTGGAACGGCTCGGGGAGGGCGCGTTCGAAGCCGCGGTGGAGATCCACGGCCCGGCGGACCTGGCGAACCTCGGGGAGCGGCTCGACTGGATGCGCCGCAGGCTCCTGGAGCTGGAATCGGAGAAGACCCGGTTCCTCGCCCACCTGTCCCACGACCTGAAGACCCCGCTCACCGCGATCCGGGAGGGCGCGGAGCTCCTGCTGGGTGGGGTGGCCGGCGAGATGGACCCGGAGCAGGAGGAGGTGGTCCGGATCGTCCGGGAAAACGGGATCCACCTCCAGCGCCAGATCGAGAACCTCCTCGCCTTCAGCCTGGGGGAGGCGCGGGACCGGACCGAGCCCCGGGAAACCGTGGACCTGGCCGAGGTCGTCCGCCAGGTCGTCGAAGATCTGCAGCCGGCCTGCCGGACGAGGGGACTGGGGCTGGAGTCTCGGATCGAACCGGTTTCGGTGGAGGGGGTTCGCCGCCGGTTGCGCTCGGTGGTGGAGAACCTGGTGTCCAATGCCGTGAAGTTCACCCCCGACGGGGGCAATATTTTGATCCGTCTGGAATCCCAAGGGGACAGGGCCGTTCTGGGGGTCTACGACTCGGGCCCTGGGGTGCGGGCCGAGGATCGGGGCCAGGTGTTCGAGGCCTTCTTCCAGGGGAAGGCGCGGGGCGCGGGGCCGGTCAAGGGGAGCGGCCTCGGGTTGGCGATCGTGAAGGAGTATGTCGAGGCCCACCACGGGGCCGTGGAGTTGTGCCCGTCCCCGTTGGGCGGGGCGGGGTTTCGGGTGACCCTCCCGGTGCGGCAGGGATAGGCCGGGGGCGAAACAGGGAGGAGGTTCCGTGGAGAGGTCGGCGGGCAGGGGTGCTAGACGTTACCGCACGGTGCGGGCCCTCCTATTGGCAGGGGTGTGCGGCCTCCAGGCCTGCGGGGTCCTCCCCGCCCGGGGCGTGCGCGACCGGGAGGTGCGGGTCACGGCCGAGGCGCCGGCCCCGTCCCCCTGTCCGGACCCCTTGCGGCCGCTCCGGGAAGCCCTCGCCCTGCCCCTCCCCGAGGCCGAGGCCCGGTGGGGGCGAGAGGTAGCCGAGGCGGCCCTGGGGAATCCAGAGGCCCGGGTACGGGTTCTCGCTCTGGCCGTGCGCCTCCCGCCGGCCGGGGGCCGGCGGGCCGACCTGGATCGCCTGTTTCCCCCGGGGGAGGACGGTGGGGTGTCGGACCCCCTCGAGCAAGTCCTGCTCGCCGCCGCCCGCCGCGTTCCCCCGCCGGCCCTGCCCCCGGCCGAGCCGAAGGCGGCCGACGAGGCGTGCCGGCGCCGGCTCGCGAAGGCCGAGGAGGCCTCCCAACGGGCACAAGCCCGGGTGCGCGAACTGGAGCAACGGCTCCAGCGGCGTGAGGAGGAGAATCGGGCCCTCGAGCGGCAGATCGAGGAACTCAAGACGATCGAACGGATCCTGGAACACCGGAGGCCCGAGTAGCCGTGACCGAGCCAGCCCGCCACCTGTTGGTCGTGGACGACGACCGGGATCTCCTGAAGCTCCTGGCCCTGCGGCTCAAGGCCGCCGGGTTCCGGGTCACCACGGCCGCGAGCGGCGAAGAGGCCCTGGCCGCCCTGGCGGCCGACGCCCCGGACCTCGTGATCACCGACCTGCGCATGGACGGCATGGACGGCATGGCCCTCTACGACGCGATCCGGGAGCGCCACCCGTCGCTGCCGGTGATCATCCTCACGGCCCACGGCTCGATCCCGGAGGCCGTGGAGGCCACCCGCCGGGGCGTGTTCGGGTTCATGACGAAACCCTTCGACGGCCGGGAACTCGTGGCCGAGGTCCGGCGGGCCCTGGCCCTGGGGAGCGGCCCCAGCGCCGGGGCCGGGGAGTCGTGGCGGGAGGAGATCGTGACCCGGAGCCCCGCTATGGAAGAGGTGCTGCGCCGGGCGAAGCTCGCGGCCCAGGGGGAGGCGGCGGTGCTCATCTACGGGGAGAGCGGCACGGGAAAGGAGCTCCTCGCCCGGGCCATCCACCGGGCGAGCCCCCGGGCGACGGGCCCCTTCGTGGCCCTGAACTGCGGGGCGATCCCCGAGCCGCTGCTCGAGTCGGAACTCTTCGGCCACGCCCGGGGGGCGTTCACGGGGGCCACCGAGGAGCGGCCGGGGCTCTTCCGGTCCGCCCAGGGGGGAACGCTGCTTCTCGACGAGATCGGCGACATGCCCCTGAACCTCCAGGTGAAGCTCCTGCGGGTCCTGCAGGACCGGGAGGTCCGGCCCGTGGGGGCCACCCGCGTGTTCCCGGTGGACGTACGGGTGATCGCCGCGACCCACCGGGACCTGGACCGGGAGGTGAGGGAGGGGCGGTTCCGAGAAGACCTCTACTACCGGATCCACGTGGTGCGGCTGGAGATCCCCCCTCTCGCCGAGCGCCGGGAGGACATCCCGCTCCTGGCCGAGCATTTTCTCCGGCGCCTGGCCGAGCGCTCCGGGCGCCGCGTGGCCGGTTTCGCCCCCGAGGCCATGGAACTGCTCCTCGCCGCCCCGTGGCCCGGGAACGTGCGCCAGTTGGCGAACGTGGTGGAGCACGCGTTCACGCTGTGCACGGCGCCCTTGATCCCGGCCGACCTGGTGCGAGAGGCGCTTCGGGAGCCGGCGGAGGCAGTGCCCACCCTGGCCGAGGCGCGCCGGCGGTTCGAGCTCGAGTACCTGGTGCGGGTGCTCCAGATGGCCGAGGGGAACGTGACCCGGGCGGCCCGCATGGCCGGCCGGAACCGCACCGAGTTCTACCGGCTCCTCCGGCGCCACCACCTGGACCCGAACCTGTTCAAGGCCGAGGGGTAGGGCGGGGCGTTCCGTCAGGATGCGAGCGCGACCTCCGGGGGCACGTACTCCAGCCCGTGGGCCTCGGCCACCGCGGGGTGGGTCACCCGGCCCCGGTGCACGTTGAGCCCGTTTCGGAACCCGGCATCCTCCCGCACGGCCCCGAGGCCCTTTTCTGCCAGGGCGATGACGTAGGGCAGGGTGGACTGGACCAGGGCCAGGGTGGAGGTGCGGGCCACGGCGCCGGGCATGTTGGCCACGCAGTAGTGGACCACCCCGTCCACCACGTAAGTCGGGTCGTCGTGGGTGGTGGGCCGGGAGGTGGCGAAGCAGCCGCCCTGGTCGATGGCCACGTCCACGAGCACGGAGCCCCGGGGCATCGCGGCCACGAGGTCCCGCGAGACGAGCTTGGGGGCGGCCGCCCCCGGCACGAGCACGGCGCCGATCACGAGGTCGGCGGACGTGACGAGCCGCTCGATGGCCTCGGTCGTGGAGTAGATCGTGCGCACCCGGCCGGCAAAGAGGTCGTCCAGTTGGTGCAGCCGCTCCACCGACCGGTCGAGCACCGTGACGTCGGCCCCCATGCCGGCGGCCACCCGCGCCGCGTTGGTGCCCACCACACCCCCGCCGATCACCACCACCCGGGCCGGCTCCACCCCCGGGACCCCGCCGAGGAGCACCCCCCGGCCGCCCTGGGCCATCTCGAGGGCCCGGGCGCCCGCCTGGACCGAGAGCCGGCCGGCCACCTCCGACATGGGAGCCAAAAGGGGCAGCCGACCGGCCGGATCGGTCACGGTTTCGTACGCCACGGCCGTGCAGCCCGACGCCAGAAGGCCCCGGGTCTGCTCGGGATCGGGGGCCAGGTGGAGGTACGTGAACAAGATCTGGCCCTCCCGCAGGAGCGCCACCTCCCCGGGCTGGGGCTCCTTGACCTTGACGACCAGGTCGGCCTGGGCGAACACCTCCCCCGGCGTGGCGAGGATCCGGGCGCCGGCGGCCTCGTAGGCCTCGTCCGGGAACCCGATGGCCGCCCCGGCGCCGGTTTCCACCGACACCTCGTGCCCCCGGGCCGTGAGCTCCCGCACGGCGGCGGGGGTGAGCCCCACGCGAAACTCCCGGTTCTTGATCTCCTTGGGTACCCCGATCCTCATGGCGGCCTCCTGGGCTGGGAATGGAACCTCTCGACTTGGGAGAAGAATACGTTGTTTCTTGCGCAATGTGCTTGCAAAGTGGGGCTGTCCGAAGCGATCTTGTGACGGAACCCGTGAAAAAGAGGACGTGAGATGCAAGAATCTGCGCAGGTGGACCTGGACCACCTGGACCGCGCGATCCTGCGGGAACTCCAATCGGACGGCCGCATCACCAACGCCCAGTTGGCCAGGCGGGTGGGGTTCTCGGAGTCGGCGTGCCTGCGGCGGGTGCGGCGGCTCGAGGAGGCGGGCGTCATCGACCGGTACGTGGCGATCCTGCGGCCCGAGGCCGTGGGGAAGGCGGGCACCGTGTTCGTGCGGGTCTCGCTCCACGGCCAACAGCGGGACGCCCTCGAGCGGTTCGAACGGGCCATCCGGGAGGTGCCCGAGGTGATGGAGTGCTACCTCATGAGCGGAGACGTGGACTACCTCGTGCGCGTCGCGGTGGGAGGGTTGGCCGACTACGAGCGGGTTCACGACCGCCTGACCCGGCTTCCGGGCGTGGCCCGAGTGCTCTCGTCGTTCGCGCTGCGGACCGTGCTCAAACGGACGGCCCTGCCCCTCGGCTGACCGGGTTGGACGGCGCCGCGAGCGTGCCGTATCCTTGCGGCTGGGCGGCTGGGCGGCTGGGCGGCGAGGCGGCGAGGCGGCTAGGCGGCTAGGCGGCTAGGCGGCTAGGCGGCTAGGCGGCTAAGCGGCGGAAAGCCTTTGGGGGGTCGGCGCCGGCGCCCGTGTCAGGGGTCCGTGGCGAGACGACAGAAAGCAGGGGTTCTCTGACCTCTGAATTCTGGCCCCCGATACGGCAGCCGCTCCGACGGATTGGCCGGCGCGATGACGCTGGAATCCCGAATGTTCTTAGCCGCCTAGCTGCCAAGCAGCCCAGCCGCCTAGCCGAAGTCTCTTGGAATCGCGATGCCGAAACGCCTCTTTCTGAAAGTGGGGGACCTGGTGGTCCACCGGGACTGCAAGGCCTGGGGGGTGGGCCGGGTGGTGGAGCTTCGCACCTCGAGCCTGGAGGGCGGGCCGGCCCTGGTGCGCATCCGGTTCGAGGACGGCGAGGTGCGCACCTTCTTCAACGACCTCTCCGAGCCCAACTGCTGCTACTACCGGGGCATCCGGTTCTACCGAGGGTGATGGGAATGGGGAGCCCTGTGGTGCGGGACGCCGATGTTGCCGATTTTCCGCGCATTCTCGAGCTCAACCGCGGCGTCGTCGCGGTGACGAGCCCGCTCGATTGGGCCGGGCTCCAACGCCTCCATGATCTGAGCTGTCACCACCGGGTCGCAGAGAGTGCAGGCCGGGTGGTCGGGTTCCTCCTCGCCCTGGCCGAGGGGCAGCCCTACCGGAACCCCAACTACGAGTGGTTCGCGGCCCGGTATCCCACCTTCGTCTACATTGACCGGGTGGTGGTGGCGCCCGAGGCGAGGGGGCGCGGGGTGGGGCGGTTGCTCTACGAGGATCTCTTCCGGGCGCTCGCGGCGCGGGGAACCGGGGTCGTGGGCTGCGAATACACGGTGGATCCCCCCAACGAGGCCTCCCGCAAGTTCCACACGGCCCTGGGGTTCCGGGAGGTGGGGCGGCAGCGGGTGGCGGGCGGGGCCAAGGAGGTGTCGCTCCAGGTGTTCCGGCCGTGACCGGCCGCTCTTTTGCGTTGACACCGCGGCGGAGGGGCTGGTAAAAGAAGCGCCTTCCGGCCGCCTGCGCGGCCCGAACGCAGCGAGACCCGCTTGTAGGCACGTAGCTCAGTGGGAGAGCACCTGCCCGACACGCAGGGGGTCGGCGGTTCAATCCCGCCCGTGCCTACCACTTCTTGCTCGTTCGCGGATGAGGCATCGCGTGGTCTCCACCGGTGCCTTTTGTTTTTTGCCGGCGCGTTCCCGCGGCGCCGAAGGAGTTCGAGCCATGGCGATCCGGGTGACCCTGCCCGACGGAAGCGTGAAGGAGGTGCCCCCCGGCACAACGGCCCTGGAGGTGGCGGAGTCGATCGGCAAGCGGCTCGCCCGGGAGGCCGTGGCCGCCGAGGTGGACGGCCGGCTGGTGGATCTCACCGCGCCCCTGACGGCGGACTGCCGGCTCCGGATCCTCACCCCCGACAGCCCCGAGGGCCTCGACGTGCTCCGGCACTCGGCCTCCCACGTCATGGCCCAGGCGGTCAAGCGGGTGGTGGGCGATGCCAAGCTCGCTATCGGCCCGGCCACGGCCGACGGGTTCTATTACGACTTCGACACCCCCCGGCCCCTGACCCCGGAGGACCTGGAAAAGATCGAGGCCGAGATGGCCCGGATCGTCAAGGAAGACCTCCCGGTGCGGCGCCGGGAGCTTCCGCGCGACGAGGCGATCCGGTTCTTCCGGGATCGAGGGGAACCCTACAAGGTGGAGCTCATCGAGGACCTGCCCGACGAGGAGACGATCTCGCTCTACGAGCAGGGGGAGTTCGCCGACCTCTGCCGGGGCCCCCACGTGCCCTCCACGGGCCGGGTCAAGGTGTTCAAGCTGCTGTCCGTGGCTGGGGCGTACTGGCGGGGCGACGAGCGAAACCCCATGCTCCAGCGGATCTACGGCACCGCCTTCGGCACGAAGGAGGAGTTGGCCGAGCGGCTCCGGCTCCTGGAGGAGGCGAAAAAGCGGGACCACCGCAAGCTCGGCCGGGAGCTCGAGCTGTTCTCCATCGAGGACGAGGTGGGTCCGGGGCTCGTGATCTGGCACCCCAAGGGAGCCCTCGTGCGCACGATTCTCGAGGATTTCGAACGCCGGGAGCATCTGCGGCGGGGCTACCAGATCGTGATCGGCCCCCAGATTCTGCGCAAAGAGCTCTGGGAGCGCTCGGGCCACTACGACAACTACCGGGAGAACATGTACTTCACCGAGGTGGAGGAGGGGCAAGTTTACGGCATCAAGCCGATGAACTGCCTCGCCCACATGGTGATCTACCGGTCCAAGGTGCGCTCGTACCGGGATCTCCCCCTGCGGTACTTTGAGCTCGGCACCGTGCACCGGCACGAAAAGTCCGGCGTGCTCCATGGGCTCACCCGGGTGCGGGGGTTCACCCAGGACGACGCCCACATCCTGTGCACCCCGGAGCAGTTGCTCGACGAGATCTCGGGCATTCTCGATTTCGTCCAGGACGTCATGGGGCTTTTCGGGTTCGAGTACGAGGTGGAACTCTCCACCCGGCCCGAGAAATCCATCGGCGACGACGAGGCCTGGGAGCGGGCCACCCGCGCCCTTGAAGAGGCCCTTCGCAGCCGGGGGATGGCCTACGGGGTCTGCGAGGGGGAGGGGGCGTTTTACGGGCCCAAGATCGACGTGAAACTGCGCGACGCGCTTGACAGAAAGTGGCAGTGTGCTACAATCCAGGCCGATTTTACCCTCCCGGAACGGTTCGATCTCACCTACGTGGGGGCCGACGGGGAGCGGCACCGGCCGGTGATGCTCCACCGAGTGATCCTGGGTTCGATCGAGCGGTTCATCGGGATCTTGATTGAGCATTTCGCCGGAGCGTTTCCGACCTGGCTGGCCCCGGTCCAGGTTGTCCTCCTGCCCATCTCCGACCGTCACGCCCCCTACGCCCGCAAGGCGGAAGGGCTGTTGCGCGCCCGCGGGGTGCGGGTGGAGGTGGACGACCGCAACGAGACGCTGCGGTACAAGATCCGGGAGGCGCAGCTCCAGAAGGTGCCCTACATGGTCGTGGTGGGCGACCGGGAGGTGTCCGACGGCACGGTGTCGCCGCGGCCCCGGTCGGGGGATCCGCTGCCCACCATGCCGCTGGAGGAGTTCGTGGAGCGGGTGGCCGAGGAGGCCGCCGTGCCCCGATTGGAGGAGCGACGCTGAACGCCCTGACCGAGGAGGTGCCCCATCGCTGACCAACCCCGCATCAACCGCATGATCCGGGTCCGGGAGGTCCGGACCATCGGGCCCGACGGTTCCCAACTCGGGATCCTGCCGATCGAACGGGCCCTGGCCCTGGCGGAAGAGATGGACATGGACCTGGTGGAGGTGGCGCCCCAAGCCCGGCCGCCGGTTTGCAAGATCATGGACTACGGCCGGTACAAGTACCACCAGGCCAAGAAAGCCCAGGAGGCCCGCAAGCGCCAGGTCCAGACCCAGGTCAAGGAGGTCAAGGTCCGCCCCAAGACCGACGAGCACGACTTCCAGGTCAAGCTGAAGAAGGTGCGCGAGTTCTTGGACGAAGGGCACAAGGTCAAGGTCACGGTCATGTTCCGGGGCCGCGAGGTCACCCTGCCGGAACGGGGCCTGCAGCAGTTGCAGCGAATGGTCGAGGAGTTGGGCGACGAGGCGAAGGTGGAGCAGGCCCCCCGCATGGAGGGCCGCAACATGTTCATGCTGCTCTCCCCGCCGCCCCGGGCCGCGAAGAAATCCTGAAGCGCGAGAGAGGAAGACGCCATGCCGAAGATGAAGACCCACCGGGCGGCGGCCAAGCGGTTCAAGAAGACCGCCACCGGAAAGTTCAAGTACCGCCGGGCGTTTCGCAGCCACCTGCTGGGCGGCAAGAAGGCCAAGCGCAAGCGGCAACTGCGCCGGCCCGATTTCGTGGACGCCACCCACGCCCGGCACATGCAAAAGCTCTTGCCCTACGCGTAGTCCCGAACCGTTTTCCAGTTCCCCGCGGAACGCACCTCATCCCCGGGTCCGCCATGTACCTGGGGGATAGGGGGTCCGACCCGGACCGGCCGCGGGGACGCGTTTGCCAACCCAAGGAGAAAAGCCATGGCACGTTCCCGTCCCTCGGTTGCGTCGCGCCAGCGCCGCAAAAAGATCCTGAAGCAGGCCCGCGGGTACTACGGCGCCCGCCGCCGCCACCTCCGGAAGGCCATCGAGACCCTGCACCGGGCCTGGGTGTACAGCTACCGCGACCGCAAGAACCGGAAGCGGGAGTTCCGGCGTCTGTGGATCGCCCGGATCGGCGCGGCCGCCAAACAGAACGGCACTTCCTACAGCCGGCTCACGCACGCCCTCAAGACGGCCGGGGTGGAACTCAACCGCAAGATGCTCGCCGAGCTCGCGGTGCGCCACCCCGAGGATTTCGCCCGGCTGGTGGAAGAGGTCCGCTAGGCCTCCCCCCGGCCTAGCCCACCCCCGCTCCCGCCATGATTGACCAGCTCCGAGCCCTCGCCGACCGGGCCCTGGCCGAGATCCGCGCCGCGCCCGATTCCCAGGCCCTCGATGCCCTCCGGGTCCGGTACCTGGGGCGCAAGGGCGACCTCACCGCCTGCCTGAAGGAGATGGGCCGGCTCGACCCGGCCGAGCGGCCCGTGGTGGGCCGGGTGGCCAACGAGGTCAAGGCGGCCATCGAGAGGGCGCTGGCCGAGCGGAGGGAGGCTCTCGGCCGGGCCGAGTTGGATCGTAGGCTCCAGGCCGAGGCCGTGGACGTCACCCTGCCGGGCCGCAGGGGCCACCGGGGCGGGCTACACCCGATCACCCGGGTGGTGCGGGAACTCCTGGAGATCTTCGGCCAGATGGGGTTTTCGGTGGCCGAGGGGCCCGAGGTGGAGCTCGAGTACTACAACTTCGAGGCCCTGAACATCCCGGCCGACCACCCCGCCCGTGACATGCAGGACACCTTCTTCGTGGCCCCCGGGGTGGTGCTTCGTACCCACACGAGCCCGGTGCAGATCCGCACCATGGAGGCCCAGAAGCCCCCGGTGAAGATCGTGGCCCCGGGCAAGGTGTACCGGTGCGACTCCGACGTCACCCACTCCCCCATGTTCCACCAGATCGAGGGGCTGCTGGTGGACCGGGACGTGACCTTCGCCGACCTCAAGGGCGTGCTCACCGAGTTCGTGCACCGGTACTACGGTCCCGACACGGGGGTGCGGTTCCGTCCCAGCTTTTTCCCGTTCACCGAGCCCAGCGCCGAGGTGGACATCCAGTGTGTGCTGTGCGGGGGTTCGGGCTGCCGGGTGTGCTCGGGCACGGGCTGGCTCGAGATCCTGGGCTCGGGCATGGTGGACCCGGCGGTGTACGGGTTCGTGGGGTACGACCCCGAGGAGGTCCAGGGGTTCGCCTTCGGCCTCGGGGTCGAGCGGATCGCGATGCTCAAGTACGGCATCGACGACATCCGGCTCTTTTTCGAAAACGACCTTCGGTTCCTCGGGCACTTCGGCTGAGCGTCCCATGCGCGTTCCGGTTTCCTGGCTCAAAGAGTACGTGGAGTTCGACCTCGGGCCCGAGGCCCTCGCCGAGCGCCTCACCATGGCGGGCCTCGAGGTGGGCGCCGTGGAGCGCCGGGGCGAGGGGATCGAGGGGGTGGTGGTGGCGCAGATCCTGGAAAAGGGGCCCCACCCGAACGCCGACCGCTTGAGCCTGTGCCGGGTCACCGATGGGGCCGAGACCTACGAGATCGTGTGCGGCGCCACAAACATGGCCGCGGGCGACAAGGTGGCCCTGGCCCGGGTGGGGGCGCGGCTTCCCGGCGGGTTCAAGATCAAGAAGACCAAGATCCGGGGCCAGGTGAGCTACGGCATGATGTGCTCCGAGCGGGAGCTCGGCCTCGGCGAGGACCACTCGGGGATCCTGATTCTGCCGGCCGACGCCCCGGTGGGCACCGACCTTCTGGAGTACCTGGGACTCCCGGAGACCGTGATCGAGGTGGAGATCACCCCGAACCGGCCCGACTGCCTGTCGGTGGTGGGGGTGGCCCGGGAGGTGGCGGCCCTGACCGGAGGCGAACTCCGGATCCCCGAGCCCGAGGTCCCCGAAGAGGGGCCCGCCGTGGAGGAGCTCACCTCGGTGGAGATCCGCGACCCCGACCTCTGCCACCGCTACGCGGCCCGGGTGATTCGGGGCGTGCGGGTGGGGCCGTCGCCCCTGTGGCTGCGCCGGCGCCTCGAGGCCTGTGGGGTGCGGTCCATCAACAACGTGGTGGACGTGACGAACTACGTGCTCCTGGAGCTCGGGCACCCCTTGCACGCTTTCGACCGAAACCGGCTCGTGGAGGGCCGCATCGTGGTCCAGCGGGCCCGGGACGGCGAGCGGTTTACCACCCTGGACGGCCAGGAGCGCGAGCTCGACGCCGACACCCTGGTCATCTGCGACGCCGAGCGGCCCGTGGCCCTGGCCGGCGTGATGGGGGGCGAGAACTCCGAGGTCGAGCCCGACACCACCGAGATCCTTCTGGAGAGCGCCTGGTTCCTGCCCTCGAACATCCGGCGCACGTCCCGGCGGCTCGGGCTTCGCACCGAGGCCTCCTACCGCTTCGAGCGGGGCACCGACATCGAGGGACTCCTCCGGGCCCTCGACCGGGCCACGGAACTCATCGTCCAACTGGCCGGCGGCACCGTGGCCCGGGGCGTCTACGACGCCTACCCGACCCGGCACGAGCCGGCGCGGGTGCGCCTGCGGTACGACCGGGTGCGGGGCCTTCTGGGAACCGAGATCCGGGCCGACGAGGTGCGAACGATCCTCACGAGCCTTGGCATGGCCGAGGAAGCGGCCGACGACGCCTCGGTTACCGTGCGGGTGCCCACCCACCGGGTGGACCTGGAGCGGGCGGTGGACCTGATCGAGGAGGTCGCCCGGATCCACGGGTATGAGCGGATCCCCACCACGCTTCCCCGGGTGCCGATGCGGCCCGACCCGGTGCCGGCGCGGCGGCGCACGGCGAACCGGGCCCGGGACCTCCTGGCCGGTCAGGGGTACTACGAGGCGGTGTGTTTGAGCTTCGGGGACCCGGCCGACGACGACCGGCTGGGCCTTCCCGAGGGAGATGCCCTGCGTCACCACGTCGTGCTCGCCAACCCCCTGGGCCGGGACTCCTCGGTGCTCCGGACGACGCTCGTGCCGGGCCTGTTGCGGAGCCTCGCCCGCAACCAGCGACGCCAGGTGGGCTCCGCGAGGCTCTTCGAGGTGGGGCGCACGTTCCATCCCCGGGAGGGCGAGGCCCTGCCGGACGAAACCCTCCGGGTGGCGGCGGTGGCTGCCGGTGCCCGGGACCCGCTGGCCTGGTGGAGCGGGGACGAGGCCGTGGATTTCTTTGACGCCAAGGGCGCCCTCGAAACCCTGCTCCTGGGGTTCGGGCTCGGCAGCCTCCGGTTCGTGCCCACCGCCGACCTTCCCTGGCTTCACCCCGGCCGGGCGGCCCGGGTCGAGGCCGAGGGACGGGCGCTCGGATGGGTGGGGGAGTTTCACCCCGGCCGCCTCGGGGATTGGGACCTCGAGGGCCCCGTGGCCGGGTTCGAGGTGGACCTCGACGCGGTTCTGGATCTTTCCCGGGAACCCGGGGCGTTTCCGGGGCTTCCCCGGTATCCGGCGGTGCAGCGGGATCTTGCCGTCCTGGTGGATCCGGCCCGGGCCCGGGCCCAGGACGTCGTGGACGCGGTGTGGGCCGCCGGGTCTGCCCTCGTACGGGAGGTCGAGATCTTCGACGTGTACCGGGGCGAGCGCATCCCGGAGGGGTTGGTGAGCCTGGCGCTCCGGGTCACCTATCGGGCCGACGACCGCACCCTGACGGATGAGGAGGTTCGGGCCGAGGAGGCCCGGGTTCTCGAATCGTTGGCCGCGCGTACCGGGGCTCGCCTTCGGTAGGGCCGCCCGGACAGGGCGGCGAGGAATCGTTTCCATGCACGCGAAAAAGGACGGGACAACCATGACGAAATCGGATCTCGTGGAGGCGCTGCACGAGCGGGTGGGCTTTAGCCGGAAGCGGTCGGCCGAGGTGGTGGGGCTCATCCTGGAGCTCATCAAGGAGGCCCTGGAGCAGGGCGAGAAGGTGAAGATCAGCGGGTTCGGCAACTTCGAGGTGCGCCAGAAGGCGGCCCGCCGGGGCCGGAACCCCCAGACCGGCGAGTCCATCACCATCCGCGAGCGCCGGGTGCTCACCTTCAAGCCGAGCCAGGTGCTCAAGGAGCGCCTGAACAACGGCTGAACGGCGCGCCGGGGCCGTTGCACCGGGCGGCTCTCGCTGGTATGATTGGCGCCCTTCCGGGCGAAGGAGCGGGCGTTGGAGAGCCGGGGGATCCCCCAGAAGCTCTACTACCGGATCGGGGAGGTGGCGGAGATCGTCGGGGTCAAGCCCCACGTGCTCCGGTACTGGGAGAGCGAGTTTCCGTTCCTCTCCCCCCGAAAGAGCGACGGGAACCAACGGCTCTACACCCACCAGGACCTCGAAAAGGTCCGGTTGATCAAAAAGCTCCTCTACGAGGAGCGGTTCACGATCAGCGGGGTGAAGCGCAAGTTCCGGGAGATCTGGAAGACCGAGCGCAACGCCCCGCGGGCCGGAACCCGAAAGCAGCTGCTCGCGCGGCTGCGGGCCGACGCCGAGGAGGTCCTCCGGATCCTGGGGCAGGGCTGAGACAACCGAATACCGTGTCGGGACGTGGCGCAGTCTGGTAGCGCACCTGAATGGGGTTCAGGGGGTCGGAGGTTCGAATCCTCTCGTCCCGACCAGCAATATCAAGGGCTTACGGGTCATCCCCGTAAGCCCTTTTC
>NZ_BAAHXI010000032.1:0-44725 GCF_054656955.1 Deferrisoma palaeochoriense | reverse complement strand
GACAGGGTGGTTGGGGGTGAACGTTCGTCGTCAGGTCGCGTGCGCCGAGATCCCGCGACCCCCGGGCGTACGAGATCTACCCCATGGCCGCGGTTTCCTCGCGAACGGCCGAGGCCGGCGCCTCGCCCACGAAACAACGCAGAAAATTCGGGATCCCGAAGTCCTTCGTTCCGGCTCCGTACCCCACCGCCTCCACGGCCATCGGGGGCAGGGGCCGGAAACCCCGGCAGAAGTACCGCAACAACGCCGCCCCCGTGGGCGTGCACAACTCGCCCACCGTTCCGTCGGAGTACACCGGGACGCCCTTGAGGAGTTCGGCCGTGGCCGGGGCGGGCACCGGCAGCACGCCGTGGGCACACCGCACCGTGCCCGAACCCACGTGGACCGGGGAACACCAGATCTCGTCTACCCCCAGTTGGTGAACCGCCGACGCCGCGGCCACGATGTCGGCGATGGCATCCAGGGCGCCCACCTCGTGAAAGTGGACGTGATCCACGGCGCAGCCGTGCACCCGGGCTTCGGCGGCCGCCAGGAGTTCGAACACCCCGAGAGCATCCGCGGCCACCGGGCCGGGCAAGGGGCTACGGCCCAAGATGGATCGGATCTCCGGAAGGCCCCGGTGGTGGTGATGGCCGTGTCCGCTCCCCTCGTGTCCCCCGTGCGGGTGCCCCCCGTGGGACCCTCCCCCGTCCCCTCCCGGTAGGGCGATCTCGTCCACGGGCCGCCCGCTCTCCGGATCGAGCACGTCGAACTTGGTGCCCGCGATGCCGGCCCGCTCGACCCTCCGCACCCGCACCTCCAGGCCTTCCAGCCCGAGCCCCCGCACGTGCCGGCGAATCACCTCCGGGTCGGCCCCCGCGCCGATGAGCGCCCCCACGAACATGTCCCCGCTGGCCCCGGCCGAGGCGTCCAGATACAGAATGCGGCTCACGACGTCTCCTCTCCCCGCCGCCCCCGAACGGCGAGCTTGTTGATCATGTCGGCCTGGTACGCCGCGCCAAACCCGTTGTCGATGTTCACCACGCTGATCCCCGAGGCGCACGAGTTGAGCATGGCCAGCAGCGCGGTGATCCCCCCGAAACTCGTCCCGTAGCCCACGCTCGTGGGCACCGCGATCACGGGCACGTCCACGAGGCCGGCGACGACGGACGGAAGCGCCCCCTCCATTCCCGCCACGGCCACCACACAGTGGGCCCGCCTCAGGATCTCCCCGTGCGCGAACAACCGGTGGATCCCGGCCACCCCCACGTCATACACCCGCTCCACCCGGCTTCCGAACGCCTCGAGGGCCACGGCGGCCTCCTCGGCCACCGGCAGGTCCGAGGTGCCCGCGGCGGCCAGGGCCACCAAGCCCACGGGCTCGGCCTCGGCACGCCGGACCTCCACCACCCGGCACAGTTCGTGGTACCGGGCCTCGGGCACCCGCCGCCGGACCGCCTCGGCGGCCGCCGGGTTGGCCCGGGTGCACAACACGTTCGGGTTGTGGGCCGCGAGCCGCCCGAAGATCTCCGCCACCTGTTCCGGCGTTTTCCCCTCGCCGTAGATCACCTCCGGGTACCCGTTTCGAACCCGGCGGTGGTGGTCGATTTTGGCAAACCCCAGGTCCTCGAACCGGAAGGTCTCGAGCCGGCGCACGGCCTCCTCGGTTCCCAGTTCCCCCCGGACCAGCCGTTCCAGCAGATCGCGGATCGCCTCGCGGGTCATCGGGTCACCCCTGGCCGAGGTCGGGCAGCACCTCGTTCATGGCGCCCGTCCGATATCCCTGGAGATCCAGAGCCACGTACACATACCCGGCCTCCTTCACCACGCGTACCGCCTCCTCCCGGAGGCCGTTCACGATCCGCGAGAACTCCTCGGGCCCCACCTCCAGCCGGGCCACGTCCCCGTGGTGGCGGACCCGAACCACCCGGAACCCGAGCGCCCTAAGGCCCTCCTCGGCCCTTCCGACCCGGGCCACCTTCTCCCGGGTGATGCGGGTCCCGTAGGGGAACCGCGACGACAGGCACGCGAAGGCCGGCTTGTCCCAGGTGGGGAGACCTCGGGCCCGGGAAAGGGCGCGGATCTCCTCCTTGGTCAGCCCGGCCTCGTCCAACGGGCTTCGAACCCCCAGTTCCCGGGCGGCCTGCCGGCCCGGCCGGTAGTCTCCCCGATCGTCCACGTTGGAGCCGTCGGCCACGTGGGGCAGCCCCTCGCGGTCCGCCACGTCCCGGAGTTTGCCGAACAGCTCCTTTTTGCAGAAATAACATCGGTTCTTCGGGTTCTCGGCGAACCCGGGCACGTCGAGCTCCTCGGACACGATGGTCTGGTGCCTCCCTCCGAGCGAACGGGCCAGGGCCTCGGCCTCCCGCCGTTCCCGCTCCGGGTAGGTCTCGGAGCACGCGGTCACCCCGAGGGCCCGGTCGCCCAGGACCTCCACCGCCACGGCGTAGAGGTAGCTGGAGTCGACCCCGCCCGAAAACCCGATCACCACGCCCCCCATCTCCCGAAGAATCTCCTTCAGGCGACGTTCTTTCCCTTCGAGCCTCGGCTCCATCGCTCTCCTCTCCCTTTCGACCCTTTTCATCCCGTTCCGGCCGCCCCCCGTCAGCCGAAGGTCATCTCCATGCGCCGGTACACCAGGGGGCGGTAACTCCCGAAACTCCGGCGCCGCAGGCACCCCCAGAACACGCCGGCCCCGTACGCCAGCCGGTCCAGGAGGTAGGCGCCGAAAAACCACGGGAGCGAGACCCCGGGCCGGCGCGTCCGGTACTCCACCAGGCCCACCCAGGCCACCAGCAGCGCCAAGAGCATCCCGAACCGCGGCCAGAGCCCGGCCGCGACCGCGGCGGGGGCGGCGTAGTACCGAAGGCCGTGCTCCCCCAGGTAGTAGAGCAGGCTGCTCAGCGCCCGCAGTCGCGCCGCGGCCACGCGCCTGCGGGAAACCGGGATGCCCCGGCGAGACAAGAGCCGATGGGACCACAGCGCGTCGACCCCGAGCACGGCGACGCCCAGGGGGACCGCGATTCCGATCCCCCCTGCGATTCCCAGGGCCAGGAGCAACACGGCCGCCGTCAGGCTCGGCGGGAAGGCGATCTTCTTGCGTCGCTGGGGGTGGGCGGCGTGGAGGAGCGCCTCCGACCCGCCGTATTCGAACCGCCGGCGCAGGAACGCCCCCCACCGGTTCCGGTGCTCGTGCCACACCCACCCGGTGGGGCGATACACGATGCGTCCTCCCCGATCCCGCAGGCGCCAGGTCAGGTCCACGTCTTCGCCCACGCACATCCCCTCCCGGAACCCGCCCACCCCGAGAAACGCGTTCCGGCGCACCAGCAGGTTACAACTCGGGAGGTAGAAGGTGTCGTTCCCTTCCCGGGCGCTTCGCTCCCTGCGCCCGAGGAAAAGGCTCGACATGACCGCCTCGTACCGATCGAGCCGCGTCGCCACGTGCATCCCTTCGACCCGCCCGCCGACCGCCGTCACCTCGGGTCGCTCGAAGGCCGCCACAAGGTCCCGTAGCCAGCCGGGGGAGGCGGTGCAGTCGGAGTCGATGAACGCCAAGATCTCCCCCCGCGCCGCCTCCGCGCCGCGGTTACGGGCGGAGGCCGGTCCGACTCCGCACCCGCCGGAGCCCACCACCCGCGCCCCCCAGCGCCGGGCCACGTCGGCCGACCCGTCCCGGCTTCCGTCGTCCACCACGATCACCTCCACCCGGCCCCGCGGATAGTCCAGCCGGCTCAGCGACCGGAGGCAGCGGTCGAGCTCTCCGGCCCGGTCCTTCACCGGGATCACCACGCTCACCGTGGGAAGGGCCTCGTCGGGCAACCCGGCGGCCCGCTCCCTCTCCAAAAACCCGCGCCGGGTCAGGGCCTCGAGGGCCTCCGCCTCGCCAGGGGCCACCGGTTCCGCCCCGGGTCCGCGGCACCGCCCCACCAGGCGGTGGAGCGCGGCGTTGATGCGAACCGCCCGAAGCGGGTGGAGACCCACGAGGTAGGCGCCCTCGGTCCCCTCGTGGAGCCGTACGTCGGGAGCGATCCGGTACCTCATGGCGCGCCTCCGGCCGGCAGAAGCCCCTCCTGGGTGAAGATCTCCAGGAGGGCGTCCACCACCTCGGCGGCCGTGCCGAAACGGATGCGCCCCGCGCGGGGCTGGATCCCCCCGGAGAGCAGCGCGGCGGTCCTCTGGGGGGCCGGCCAGCGCGGATCCGGCGTGGGGACCCGCAAGGGGTCCGGCCTCGGAAACCGATACCCCAGCCGCGCCAGCCTCGCGGCGGCCTCCCCCACCGCCGCGGCGGGCAACCCCAGATCCGGTAGTCCCCACACCTCGATCTCGGCCTCCAGGGCGGCGAGCACCCGTTCCATGTCCGGATATCGTGGCCTGCGGATCCCGGCCTCGACAAACACCCCCGCCGGCAGCGGCAGTTCGAGTTCCTGGCGGGCGCCGCGGTCCGCCCTGCGGGTCACCCGGATCCCCCCATCGGAGATCCGCAGGCCCACCGCCGCGTCGACGTGGGGAAGACCGGCCCGGGCGCAGGCCAGGGCGGGACCCGGGTCGTCGCCCCGGTCGAGCAACCGACTCCCGGTGATCCACAGATCCGGCCGAAAAATCTCCAGGCACCGTTCCAGGAGGGCGGCGTCCGCCGACGCGTCGGCTCCTTCCAGGGCCTGGTGGTCGTCCCAGATCCGGATTGCCCGGTGGGCCCCCATGGCGACGGCCCAACGCAGGAGGTTGTCCACGCGGGGTGGCCCCACGGCCAACGCGGTGACCGCGGCTCCGGGGAAACCCGCCGCCTGGGCCAGCGCCTCCTCGAGGGCGGCCAGGTCGGCCGGGTTGGGGATCCGCCGAAGCCCCCGGTCTCGGATCAGCGCCCCCTCCTCGCTCAACTGGGCGGGGGGCCGAGGGTCGGTCACCTCCCGCAGGAGCACGAGAATTCCCAACGCATTCTGGGCCATGATCGCCTCTCGGTCCGGTGGTTCCCCCGTTCGCCTTGCTGTGCCCCGTGTCATGTCATCCGGTAGCTCACGCCGAACCCTCCCCGGGGGTAGCGCCACCGGGTGAAGGCGTTCTTGTCGCACACGATGTAGCACGTGCCGCACTCCAGGCAGCCGTCGTAAACGAACTGCATCTTCCCCTCCTCCTCCGACCAGCTGTAACACCGGGCCGGGCAGGCCGACTCGCAGCCCCGGTGATCGCAGGTGCGGCACACGGCCGGGTCGAGCACGATGTGGGGCTCGTCGTCCACCGAAAAGCTGGTGTAATCGAAGATCTCGTCGACGTTGATGTGGATCATACCGACCTCCACGCCAGCCATGCGTCGGACAGGAGTTCCCGGGTCGACATCTTCTGGCGCGCCTTTCGCAGAAAGAGTTTCGGGAGCTTTTCCTTAGGCGTGCCGTCGATCCGGTAGACCCGCTCCATCACCTCGCAAAGGAGTTCGGGGTAAGTTCCGTACAACCGGTCGATGTGGAGCATGCGGGGCGCCCGCCGGTACAGCTTGAGATCGCGCAGCACGAAGCTTTCGGCCAAACGCCTCCGGTAGTCCCCCAGGGCGCGGGCGGAGAACTCCCCGGCTCGCCGCGCCTGGAGCACGGTCTCGGCCGCCAGGATCCCCGAGTGGGCGGCCAGGTTGATCCCCTCCAGGTTGAGCCCGTTGGCGTAGCAGAACCCGGCCGCGTCCCCGGCCACCAGGATGCCGTCTCCCGCCAGTTGGGGGATCATCTCGTATCCCCCCTCGGGGATGACGTGGGCCGAGTACTCCGAGAGGCGCCCCCCCTGGAGCAGTTTGGCCAGATGGGGATGGGTCAGAAACCGGTTGAGGAGGTCGTAGGGGGTTTTGCGGCTCCTTCTCAGGCTTCCGATGTGGAGCACCAACCCCACGGACACGCTGTCGGCATTCGTGTACAGGAACCCGCCCCCGCGCACCCCGTCCGTGCACCCCACAAACTCCACGGACGCGCCTTGGTCCCGGACCAGGCCGAACCGGTCCTCGAGGACCGCCTTCGGCAGATCGACGAGCGCCTTCACCCCCACCGCCATCTGGTCCGGATCGAAGGGGCCCCGCCGCAGGCCCGCCTTGAGCGCCGTGAACGACAGCACCCCGTCGGCCGCGATCACCACCGGCGCCCGCAATTCTCCCCCGTCCCGCAGGAGCCTGACACCCGAGACCCGGCCGGACTCCACGATCACGTCGTCCACGGTGCACCGGGTGAGGTAGGTGGCCCCTGCGCTTTGGGCCTCTTGCGCGAGCCAGGCGTCGTACCGTGGCCGGAACACCGTGTACCCGTTGTACGGCGGCCGGTCGAACGCCTCGGTCTCGTACCGTACCGTGAAGCTCGCCTCCCCCGTCAGGAAACACAGGTTCTTTTGGACTACGTGCCGCTCCAGGGGGGCGCGGACCCAGAAGTCGGGGAACAGTTCTTCCAGGGCGGGCATGCGGTGAAGCAGGCCGCCGAACATGTTTTTCTCACCCGCAAAGGCCCCCCGTTCCACGAGGGCCACGTCCACACCCTCGCGGGCGAGCTTCACCGCCGCCGCGGCCCCGGCCGGCCCCGCCCCGACCACGATCGCTTCGAACCGCCGCTTCATGGGGCGCCCTCCTCGGCCTCGGCCGCCGCCAGCCGGGTTCTCACCCTCTCCAGGAGAAGGGGTACCACCTCCCGGATGTCGGCCACGAACCCCTCGTCGCTGTTGGGGAACATGGGTGCCTTGGGATCGATGTTCAGGCACACGATCCGCTTGGCGTCCTTGATCCCCCCGACGTGGTGCATGGAACCCGAGATGCCCATGCCCAGATAAAACCGCGGCGCCACGGTGCGCCCCGTCTGGCCGATCATCCTCTCGAACCCGGCCCAGCCGAGGTCGTAGACCGGCCGCGTCACCCCCAGGGAAGCCTTGAGCAACCGGGCGAGTTCCCGAAACGCCTCGAAGCTCTCCCGGTCGAACCCCTTCCCGGCGCAAAAGATCACCTCGGCCTCCGTCACGTCCACGGTCTGGGGGTCGGGAGGGATCCGGCGAACGATCCGTTTGCGGGCGGCCCGTTCCGAAGCCGCCACCCGGATGGATCGCACCGGGGGACGGGTGGGCCGGACCGTGGGCAAGAGCACCGGGCTCAGCGCACCCGGGTCCACCGTGGCCACCAGGGGCACGGCGCCGTCCCAGCGCCTGAGCTCCAGGGCCTGGGCCCCGAGGGCGCGCCTCCCGAACACAACGCCCTCGCCGTTTCGAGCCGCCGAGACCACCTCGGTGAGCAGGGCGGCCCCGCCGGCCCTGTCGAGTTCGGCCGCCACCACGGGGGCGAGTGCCGACCCGAGGTCCGTGTGCGCGAGGAGGACCGCGCGGGCCCCGACCTGCGCAGCGGCCCGGGCGAGCGCTTCGGCCTGCACGTCCGGCCGATCGGGGGCCTCGGGGCCGGGCTCGATCACCCAAACCTCCGGCGCCCCGTACCGGGCCAAGAGGCTCACGTCCGGCGAGCCGTTTCCGGACGCCTCTTCCCCGGAGGAGGCGCTGGCGTCGTCGCCTGCGCCCGCAAAGGTTGCCACGGCCCACGGCGCCCCGAGCATCGCGGCGAGCCGGCTCGCCTGGTTCAGGATTCCCTTGTCCGCGTCGTCGGGCTGGCCCTCGGGCCGGGCCACGAAGGCCAGCACCGGGCCGGCAGCCGTGCCGTGCCCCCCAGCGCGGGCCATCACAGCTCCCTCCCCACCTTGTGGCCCTCCCAGATCGCCATATCCACCTTGCGGGGCGCCACGCAGTCGCCGATGCGGTGGAGTTCCCTGACCCTGCCCTTCAGCGCCTTGTACAGGGCGTCGTCGGCCTCTTGCCGCACGGCCAACACCACGGAGTCGTAGGGCCCGAATGTGCTGACCTCGTTCGAGTAGACGTTCACCCCCTGCACCCTTTTGGCGCCGGGTTCCCCGGAGATCTCGATCACCGCGGTGTCCGGGGTGAACGTGCACCCCTTCTGCAGCAGCCGCTGTCGGGTCAGGTAGAGGTCCTGGAGCGGCCCCAACTCCGCCCCCACGAACAGGCTCGAGCACAGGATGTGGACCCTTTTCCCCTGGTCGGCCATGTACTCGGCCGTCGAGGTGGCCCGGTGGTGACCGTCGTCGTCGATGAGGCATACCGTCTCGCCGAGTTCCGCCTCCCCCTGGAGCACCTGCCACACGTTCCATACGCCCGGTCCGTCTCCCCCGGGCATCGGGGGCGTCCTGAAGGGCACGCTCCCGGTGGCCACGATGACGGCGTCCGGGTTTTCCCGGACCACCATCTCCGCGTCCACCTCGACCCCCAGGTGCACGGTGACCCCGGCCTTCGCCACCTGCTCCTTCTCGTTGCGGATGATCACCCCGAACTCGTCCCGTCCCGCGCCCTTCATGGCGATCCGGACCTGCCCGCCGAGCTCGTCCCCCCGCTCGTACAGATGCACCTCGTGGCCCCGCCGTCCGGCCATCTTGGCGGCCCACATGCCGGCCGGGCCGCCCCCGATCACCATAACCCGCTTTTTGACCGGAGCCGGCTTCAACGTTCCCTCCCCCCACTGCTTCTCGAGCCCCACGGCCGGGTTCTGGATGCAGCCCAGAAGTTTGTTGAGCCCCATCCTGCCGATGCATCCCTGGTTGTCGGCCACGCAGTACCGGATGTCCTCGAGCCGCCCCTCGAAGGCCTTCTTGGGGAGAAACGGGTCACAGATGAGCTGCCGGCACATCCCGATCATGTCGGCCTGGCCCGCGGCCAGCACCTTCTCGGCCATGACCGGATCGTTGATCCGGCCGGTGCAGAACACCGGCAGCTTCACCTTCTCGCGGATCCCGGCGGCAAGGGGAATCGTGTACCCCAGGGGGGTGTGCATGGAGCCTTCCACCAGGTACAGGTTGTAGAAGGTGCCGATCGAAAGGTCCATGAAGTCGATGAGGCCGGTGGCCTCGAACCGCTGGGCGATCTCCTGGGTATCGGCCAGGGTGAGCCCACCCCAGGGGACCATCTCGTCGGCGCACAGCCGGATGCCCACCGTGAAATCGTCCCCCACCGCCCGCCGCACCGCCTCGATGAACCGGATCGGGGCCCGCATCCGGTTCTCCAGGCTCCCCCCGTATTCGTCTTGGCGCTTGTTGGTCAGGGGCGAAAGGAACTGCCGGGCCAGGCTCGAATGCCCGTACTGGAGTTCGATGCCGTCGAACCCTCCCTCCCGGGCGTGGACGGCGCTCCTGGCGAAGTACCGGCACACCTCGTCGATATCTTCGGGCTCCATCTCTTTGGGGACTTCCCGGAACAGCACGTCGGGCACCGGACTCGGGGCCCACACCGGCAGCCGGGATAACGTGCCGTCGCACTGCTGGCCGTTGTGGTTGAGCTGGGCGAAGATCTTGGCCCCAAACTGGTGGACATAGTCGGTGATCTTCCGGAAGCCCGGGATCACCTCGGGGCGAAACACCTCCACCAACTTCTCGTACGCCCGATCGGTAGGGTGGACGCTCATCTCCTCGGTGATGATGAGCCCGACGCCCCCCTTGGCCCGCTCGCCCCAGTAGTACATGTGGCGCTCGGAGGGCAGGCAGTCCACGGCGAAGTTCGTCAAATGGGGCTGGAAGGAGATGCGGTTGCGCACCTCCACGCGGCCGATCTTCAACGGGGAAAACAGGTACTGGAACATCATGGCAAGCAACTCCTCACGCGGAAGGTGCCTCTTCGGTGATTCGAAAACCGCCCTGGGCCGATGCGGCCTCAGGGGCGGGCTGCTCCCCGGTCAGGGCCGTGACGCACCGCTCCAGGCACTCCGGGTCCCCGCTCTCCAGGGACCCGCCCATGTGGTAGGCCACGGCCGGGCAGCCGCCGTGGCACTGGTCGAACCGGTGGCACCCCTCGCAGGACCGGATGCGAAGCCGCCGGAACCACCGGTACACCGGCGATCCGTCCCAGATCTCCTGGAACGACTCCTCCCGCAGGGATCCGGCCCGAAACCGGGGCGTCTGGAGAAAGGCGCACGGAAAGAGTTCCCCGGCCGGTCCCACCGAGCAGGTGAGCTTGGCCGCACCGCACAGATTGAGCCCCAGCCCCTGGCGCTCCTGGGGCGTGAGCGAAAAGAAGCTGTCCCCGGTCCGGACGTCCCCCGTCCCCAGCAACCACTCCGAAAACTCCAACAACTGGCGGGCCGACGGCCGCAGGCTGCGCCACAGGGCCGCTCCCCGGCCCGAGGGCCGAAACCGGCTGACCCGAAGCGTCACCCCCAGTTCCCGCGCCATCTCGTAGAGGGCCGGGATCTCCCGGGTGTTTGCCGCCGTGAGCACCGCGTTGATGCTCGTGGGGATCGGGCTCTTCGCGAGCAGGGTCAGGGCCCTCATCGCGCGGTCGTAGCTCCCCACCCCCCGCAGCCCGTCGCAGGTGGCGGGGGTGGCCCCGTCCAGGCTGACCTGCACCGCCACGAGCCCGCTCTCGGCCAGGCGCGCCACCCGGCCCTTGTCGAGGAAGGTTCCGTTGGTCGAGATGCAGGTGACCAGACCGCGCCGGTGGCAGGCGTCGAGGATGCGGTCGAAGTCGGGCCGGAGAAAGGGCTCCCCGCCGCCGAAGTTGACCTGGAACACCCCGGCCCGGTGGAACTGCTCCACCAGATCGAGGGCTTCGGCGGTGTCGAGCTCCCCCGGGGCCGGCTCCCCCGAAGCCGACAGGCAGTGGCGGCACCGGAGGTTGCAGGCCAGGGTGACCTCCCAGGTCACGTTCACCGGGGCCCGCAGGCCCCCTTCAACAAACCGGTTGCTCACGGAGAAACCCCTTTGCGACGAGCCGTTCCAAGAACCCCCGGACCCGCTCGGCCGAACGGGGGCCGAGACGCCGCTCCAGTTCCGCCCGGCCGACCCCCGCCCGGAGGTCTTCCGGGTCGAGCAGGGCTTCGGTTTCGGCGAAGAGGAGCTTCGGGCCCCGGCTGTCGTAGAACAGGAGCCCGAAGGCCTCTCGGCGCACACGGCAACAGGGATGGAGCCGGTATCGGACGTTCATGCGGTCAACCCCCGTGGGCGGGTTCCGGGATGGGGCCGGCTGCCGGCCCCATCCCCGGGGAACGGGCCTCAATACACGCCGCAGATCCCGTCGATCGCGAGTTCCTCCACCGCGATCTCCTCCAGGATTTCGGGCGCTTCGGGTTCTTCGCTTTCGTGGGTCATCATCGGTTCGGGGTTCTTTCCGGTCTCTTCCATGGCTCGCTCCTTTCGGCAATTGGCGAAAGCGGTCACCGCATGCTTGGTTCACCCGTGGCTCCGAGGCGCCCCCGGTGGGGGCCGGCTCCCCGCCTCTGCGCCGGCGCCTTAGCCCGCCGCCGCGGTCCAGCCGCTGTCCACGGTGATCATGTTCCCGGTCACGCAGCGGCTTTCCGGCAGGCACAGCCACAGGACGGCCTGGGCCACGTCCTCCGGGGTGATCTCCCGATCCTTGAACAGATGCCCCTCGCAGAACTGCTCCTTGGCCTCGTCCTCTTCCATGCCGAAGTGCTCGGCCAATCCCTTCATCATGTCGGTCCACACGGTTCCGGGGCACACCGCGTTCACGTTGATGTTGTGGTCGGCCACCTCCATGGCCAGACTCTTGGTGAACCCCAGGATCCCGTGCTTGGCCGCGCAGTAGTGCGCCCCCATCCCGAACCCCCTCTGGCCCCCCACGCTGGAGATGGACACCACCTTGCCGTAGTGGGCCTCGATCATGTGGGGAACGACGTAGTGGCAGCACAGGAAGGTTCCCTTGAGGTGGGTGTCCAGGGTGTCGTCCCACGTGGCCTCGTCCATATCCACCACCGGAACCAGGCTCGTAATGCCGGCGTTGTTGATGAGGATGTCGATCCGGCCGAACCTCTGCTTCACCTCGTCCACGAGCGCCTTTACCGAAGGGGCGGAGCGCACGTCGCACACGATGCCGAGCGCTTCGCCCCCCATCCCCCGGATCTCCTCGACCGCCCGGTTCAGGGTTTCTTTCGAGGACAGCCGGTAGGGCACGGTGGGGATGTCCTCGCAGATGTCCGCCAGGGCCACCCGGCACCCCTCGGATGCGAGCGCCTTGGCGATGGCGAGCCCGTTTCCCCGGGCGCCGCCGGTAACGATCGCCACTTGACCTTCGAGCTTCATGGAGCCTCTCTCCTCGTCGGCATGGGACGGGTCAGACCGCTTGGCGCAGGGCGGCCAGGTCGAACCGTTCACCCACCCGCCTCAAGCTGAAGTTGATCTCCTCCAGGTCGTCCTTCACCGAGTCGAGACCGTACTCGCGCACCTGAAACTCCAACTGCCCCTCGAGGCTGTAGACAAGGTGCAGCAGATTCAGCAGATCCACGCACTCGGGGTGGTCCACCAGGTATCCGAAGTACCTCTCGAGAAGGCGACCCGCCGCCAACTCCCGCAACCCCCACTCCAGGGTGTCCCGGTCCACGGTCTGCAGCACCACACCCCTCAGCAGAACGGCGGCGCGCACACCGACCCGGGTGATGTCCTCGATCATCTGGCGGTTCGGCTGGTCGGAGCCCATCGCGACCTCCTCAGGTCATCCTCACCTTCATCGTTTTCACGTGGTTCAGCACCTTCTCGATGTTCCCGAAAAACGGGGTGCACATGCTGCCGACCTCCGAGGCCTCCTGGCAGGCTTCGGCCTTGGCCCGCAACTCTTCGAGTTCCCCCATCAGCCGCTGCATGTCCTCGGTTCCCTTCTGGGTCTTGAAGTAGAGCTTGGAGGCCAGCTTCTCCAACTCGTCGGCGAGCTGCTCCAGCTTGTCCTTCATGGCGCCGTAATGGGCCTGCCCGGCCATCTCCCGAAATACCGCGGCCATCTCTCGCGCGTAGTGGGTTCCCATCTTTTGGTCCGACATCGAGTCCTCCTCCGGTGTGTTAGGGGCGGCGCATCAGCCGCCGGGAGTCGTGGGGCGGTGGTGCGAGTGGCCGCATCCGCCCCGGCTGCCGTGGTTGTGGTGATGGTGAGGGCGGTGATGGTGCCCCGACCCTGGGCAGGGCCGGCTCTCCTCGGGCGGGGCATCGGGCACCTCCCTCGGGGGCATCTGGGCCGCCAACGTGTGGGCGATCTCCACGAAGGCCCGGGCGGTCACGCTCTCGGGGTGGAGGTTCACGATCGGCACCCCAGAATCGGCCGCCTCCGAGAAGAGGGGATCCAGGGGGATCGAACCCAGGAACGGCACCTCCATCATGCGGGCCAGGCTGCGGCCCTTGTCCTTCCCGAACAGGTGGACCTCGTCGCCACAACACCGGCACCGATACACGCTCATGTTCTCGATAAGCCCCAGCACCTTCGCCCCCAGGGAAAGGGCTGCGTTGATCGCCTTGGAACACACCAGGGTCGAAACCTCCTGGGGTGTGGTCACGATCACAACGCCGTCGAGGCCGGGGATCGACTTCAAGATCGCGATGGGCTCGTCACCGGTACCCGGCGGCAGATCGACGAGGAGGAAATCCAGCCCTCCCCATTTCGCCGCAGCCAGCAACTGGCGGATCGTGCGACTCTTCGCCTGGCCCCTCCACATGACCGGGGTCATGTCCCCGGGCCAGAACAGGGCCACGGAAAGCGCCTTGATCCCCGATTCCGTAACCACCGGGTCCAGCCAGAACGCGCCGTTTAGCCGGGATTCCTTCTTGATCCCCAACATCTTCGGCGTGCTCGGCCCGTGCAGGTCGGCGTCGAAGACGCCGACCCGGTGCCCCGCGTTCTGAAGGGCCGCCGCCAAGTTGATGGTGGCGGCCGTCTTGCCGACGCCCCCCTTCCCCGAGAGGACGGCGATCTTGTACTTGACGTGCCGAAGCGCGTCGGCGATCGCCCCGTCCCCGGCCAGGTGCCGCCGTTGCTGCTCGCGAAAGGCGCTCAGTTGAGTCTCCATGGGATCTCCTCGTGCAAGGGGTGATGGGTTGCGTCACGTAAGCCGTTCCACCGGGGCCTCCCGAACGCCCAACCCCAGCGACTCCGCCTCCTCCAGGGCTGCAAGGAATTCGTCGGGGGGAGGCGCGCCCGCCCCGCGGAGCAGGGAAACCGTGGCGGCGTCCAGGGCGACCGGGTCCCGGGCCGCCAGAAACCCCAGGTTTGCGACCAGAGGCCCCTCACTGAACGGGTAGTATTCGGGCTGGGGGGTCACGTCCCACAGGCAGTTCACGTAGAAAACGCGCTCTTCCATGGCTTCGCGCACGCCCAGGTGGGCCTCCAGAGCCCGGCGCCGGAATCCGGCCAGTTCGTCGGCACCCGGGCGGTGGCCGTTGAACAGATACGGGTTCAGGCCCTTCAGGACCCGCACGCGTTCGCGGCCCACGAGGCACTCGAATCCGCCGTTCAGGAGCGCCCCGCTAAGCCCGAACAAGGGGTGGAGCGTCACGTGCGAAAGCACCCATAGGGCGTCGGTACGGCACACCGCCGTGCCCACCTCCACCCCGCCCAACTCGGAGTTGGGGAGCCGACAGGGGTAGATGTTTCCCTCGTCGCCGCTATAGCCCCCGTTGATCACGAAATTCCCGCCGAGGGCCTGGGGGTTGTAGCCCTTGCTGTGGGCCACCTCGAGAAACGCGTGCCCCTTGGTCCTTCTCCAGTAGTCCACGAGCTTGAGCCCGTCGCACACGATCGGGCTCTTCCCCGTCAGGTCGGCGGCGAGGCGAGCGGCGCTTCGGATGAACACGGGCCGCAAGCCGTACTCGTACCCGTCCTCCGCGGTGTTGACCTTCAACGACACCCGCATCTCGGGGCACAGGTCGTCGCCGGCCCCGGAGGTCTCGAGGAGCGCCCGGAGTTTCTGGGCCACAGAACGATCCGGCCCGAGGTTTTCCAGGTCCATCCAGTACACGCGTCTCATGATGGCCAACCACCTTCCCAGGACTCGCTGTGGGGGCGCCCCCGATCGGGGGGCCCGCAAAAAAGGGGCGGGGAGAGCCCGCGGCGGCCGGCTTCCCCGCCCCGGCGAAGGGTCCCTTACCCGGGGGTCTGCCCCTTGAAGGGGTCGTACTTTTTCCACTCGTTGAAGACCCAGTCCTTGTTGTACTCGGTGCGCTGGAACGGCATGACCTCGGTGGTGAGGTCGTGCTTACGGAAGATCTCCCGCAACCGCACGGTCGTTGGGATACCTCCCGGGCGCACCTGCCACTTCGCCGCGTTTTCGGGGGTCAGGACGGGCTCGTAATTCACGAGCTTGTACTCCATGGTCCCGAGACCGATCTTCTCCCCCGCCGCCATGGTGATGCGGGGGCTGAACCCGTTGACCTCGCGGAATTTGTCATCGCCCGGCTTCAGACCCTTCTCCTCGGCCACAGACCCCGGGCTGATGGGGGCTGCGTCGATGGCGTCGAGCGTGGCCATTTCGCAGGCGATCAGGTCCTTACTGGCGAAGATCCCCACATCGGGGCACAGGGGCATGCCGGCCCAGGGGAAGCAGTCGCACTCGGGTACCACGTCGATGGCGAAGTTCATGTACCCCACCTTGCCCCTCTCGAAGCACTTCAGGGCGCCGAGCGCGGCGTCGGCGTGGGCGATCATGGCGTTGGGGAAGTAGTTCTCCTCGAACGTGATCCCGGTCATCCCCGAGAAGATGCAGGTGACCTGGCACGAGTAGCAGAGGCGGCACCGCTCCGGCCACCACTCCTTGCCGTGCTCGGTGACCCGGTGGGCCTGGCGTGGACAGGAGTTGTCGCACATCTCGTGGAACTTGCACGCCTTGCCCGGACACTTGTCGGTGAACTTGGGCCACCCGATGGCGTCGTGGGGGTCACCCCAGTGGGCGAGGTGGGTGATGTATTTGCCCCGCTTCGACTGGCAACCGATGCCGAGCTGCTTGAGGACCCCGCCGTACATGGTGATGGAGTGGCCCCGGGCGTGCCCCAGCACGATCATCGCGTCGGCCTCGGCGATCGCCCGGCCGATGTAGGTTTCCTTCAGGATGAGACCCTCCGGGATCTCGACCCGGTAGTCGTCCTCTCCCGAATACCCGTCGGCGATCAGCACCGGGCACTGGAAGGTCGCGCTGTTGTACCCGTGCCGGATGGCCCCCTCCATCTGGTATTGGGAGATCGCCATATTGTTGAAGGTGTGGTAACTAAGTGTGGTATCGTTCACCACGTACGGATGCGCCCCGCAGGCCTTGACCTCCTCGATCACGGCCGCGATGTATTCGGGCCGCAGGATCGCGGTGCGGTTCCACTCGCCGTAGTGGATCTTGATGGCGACCTCGTCCCCTTTTTCGAAGCACTCGTTCAACTTCGCCTCGTAAAAAAGGTCCTTGGTCTTGCAGATCATCGACTCGGTCCAGTTGGTGGCCCCGGCCTCGGAAAACCACACCGGCGCCGGTCCGGACTTCGTGTACGGCCCCCAGTCGTGCTTTACCGGGTTCCAGGAGGCTTTCTGGTAATGCTCCCGGCCCCCGATGACGGGCCCCTTCATTTCGTGCCACTTCGTTGGTTCGCACTTGGGTTCGCTCATGTCAGACTCCTTGGGCTCGCTTGCGTTTCGGGTTTGGCGGGAACCGCGGGACCGGGGGCCGGCAGGAACGCCCGAAGATCCCCTCTCCCGCCGGTGTCTTCCGGGGCTCCGGGGGTGTGCAACCCTCCTTCCTGTTCCGGACTCGGCCGGCACTCGCCTCGCGGAAAAAAGGGAAACAGCCACCGCCGGGGACCGCGCTCCCTCGGCCTTCACTCGGCCGTGGTGGGGTCGATGATCCCCCGCACCTCGGAGATCCGGTTCGCGGGGAATCCCCCCAGCTCGGCGTGCCGACGCACCGTCTCCTCGCTGTCCGCGATATACACGCAGTAGACCTTGTCGTCGGTCACGTAACTCTGGACCCACTGGATGCGGGGCCCCAACTCCGCCAGCACCCCACACGATTTCCGGGAGATAGTCGACAACTCCTCCGGGGAAAGGTTTCCGGCACCCGGGATCTCGCGTTCGATCAGGAACTTGGGCATGGAATCGCCTCCTTTGGGGTTGGGGAGCCCCGCGGGACGGGGAAGTCCCGTTCGGGTCGCGAACACGGAGAGCAAGGGGCGTGCCAGGACAAACTGCGTCTCTCTTTCCCTTGTTCACAGGCTTTTCTGGCGGGAGACCTCACTCCCCGGGCGGCGTCATTGTGGAGAAACTGGACACGCGGGTTGGAGCATGCGGAGAGACTGGGGGTTTCGACTGTGGAGTTTCTCCCCGGTGAGGAGAATACCCACACCTTCCGGCGTGGCTTCCCAGCAAGAAAGGAGTTTCCCTGCGCGAAATCGAAGAGCCCCGTGCCCACCCCTGGGCAACTCCGAGGCACCCGCCTTGCAATAGGTCCTCCGGGTGCCTACCCTGGACCTTGCGACACCCGCGGGAGGACGGGGCATGACGGAAACGAAACCCTATCTTTCGCATTACAAATTCGAGGTTCCCGAGATCGTGTTTGGGCGAGGACTCCTATCGCGGGTGGGGCTTTGCGCGCGCCGACTCGGGGGACGGAAGGTGCTGCTCGTCACCGACCCGGGCCTGCGGCGGGCGGGATGGGCCGATGTCGCGATCCGGAGCCTGCGGGAGGCCGACCTCGAGGTGGTCTGCTTTGACGACGTGACCGAGAACCCCAAGGACGAGGAGGTCGAGAGGGGCGCGGAGGAGTATCGACGGCAGGGCGCCGACGTCATCGTGGGACTGGGGGGCGGCAGTCCGATGGACGCGGCGAAGGGGATCGCGATCCTGGTGGCGAACGGCGGGCGGATCCAGGACTACGAGGGATCCGACCGGATCCACCGCCCTCTGCCCCCCATGGTCCTGTGCCCCACCACCTGCGGCACCGGTTCTGACGTCTCCCAGTTCGCCATCATCAACGACACGGCCCGCCACTGTAAGATGACCATCATGAGCCGCACCGTGGCGCCCGACATCAGCCTCACCGATCCCGACACCCTGCGGACCCTGCCCGAGGAGTACGTTTGCACGACCGCGTTCGACGCCCTGAGCCACGCGGTGGAGGCGTTCTTTTCCGTGGCGGCGACGAGCCTTACCGACGTGCACGCGCTCAAGGCCATCCGCCTGCTCGTTGCGAGCCTCGTCCCGGCGGTGCGGGAACGAAAGGACGAAGACCTCGAGAACCTCGCCCGGGCCAGCCTCCACGCCGGCATGGCGTTCTCCAACGCCCTGCTCGGCATCGTGCACGCCTTGGCCCATCCGATCGGGGGCCTCTACGGGGCGGGACACGGGAGCATCAACGCCGTGCTGTTGCCGGAGGTGATCCGGTATACCCTTCCGGCGGTGGAGGAGAAACTCCCGGAACTGGCGTGGGGCTTCGGGCACCGGGCCGAGGGGAACGCGCGGGTGGCATCCGACATCGTGCAGGAACAACTGGACCTTCTGATCCATGGGTCCAGGGCCCCCCGATCGCTGCGGTGCCTCGGGGTCCGCGAGGCCGACCTAAACCTCGTAGCCCAGCGGGCCGTGGAAGACACCTGCATCCTCACGGCCCCCCGACCGGCCGCCCCCCCGGACCTCCGGGGGATCCTGGCCCGCGTGTTCTGATGGAAGCGACGAACCGCCCGGTGGACGAAGGACTGCTGGAACACCTCCTCGGGCTCGAGAGCTCGAAGATCGGGTATTACGCGGAAGTCAAACAAAAGATCCGCGAACTCGAAGCGATCAACCGGCATCTCCGGGTCCGGACGAACGAACTCCAGGCCGTGTTCGGGGCCATCAAGGACGGGGTGGCCGTGTTCGATGCCACCGGAAAGCTCCAGTACTGCAACGGGGTGTGGGCCCAGATCTTCCCCGGTGCCGGGGAGGAACCGGCCACCTGCCAGCGGTTTTTCCACCCGGCCAGGGCCTGCGACGCCCAGGGATGCCCCGTGTCCGACGCGCTTCGGGGAGAGGTTCGGGACGACTCGTTTGCCGTCGAGACGGGCGACGGCACCCGCTACCTGGAAACCACGACCACCCCGATCGAGGATGCGGACGGGCGGTTCGCGCGGGCCCTCGTGTTTCTTCGGGATGTCACAGAGAAACGGACGAGGGAAATCCAACTGCTCCAGGCGGAAAAGCTCACCAGCCTGGGCGTCTTGGCCGCGGGGGTGGCCCACGAGATCAATAACCCGCTGACCTCGGTGGCCGGGTACGCCGAGGCCCTCTTGCGGCGCTTTCGAGCCCACGGGGAACTGGCCTCCGATCCACGCCTGGAGGACTTTCCCGAGTACCTGGACGTCATCGTCCGGGAAGCCCACCGCTGCAAGACGATCATCGAAAGCCTTTTGAGCTTTAGCCGAAAATCGGAGCGGGGTGTGGGTGAGGTGGACCTTCGGGCCCTGATCGACGAGGTGCTCCAGCTCCTCGGTCCCATGGCGAGGAGCCAAGGGACGGCCCTCCTCGTCGACACGCAGACCGACGTCCCCGGGGTGCGGGGCGACGCAACGGCACTTCGCCAGGTCATCCTGAACCTCGCGACCAACGCGCTCCAGGCGGTGGGGGAAGGGGGGACGGTGCGCATCCGCCTCCGGCACGAACGAGGGGACGCGGTCCTCGAGGTGGAGGACGACGGCCCCGGCATCCCGGAGCCGGTTCTCGAGCAGATCTGGAACCCGTTTTTCACCACCAAGGACGTAGGGAAGGGCCTGGGCCTGGGCTTGGCGGTGAGCTACAACATCGTCCGTCGGCACGGCGGAGAGATCTCCGTCAGGAGTGCCGAGGGCCTGGGGAGCACCTTTTCCGTGGTCCTGCCCGTCCACGACTCGCCATGACGCCCAACCGCTGCAAGATCCTGGTCGTGGACGACGAAGCCCCGCTTCGTCGTCTGCTGGAGAAAGAACTGGCCCGCTCGGGGCACCTGGTCGAGACCGCGGAGAACGGGGAGTCCGGCCTGGCGAAGTACCGGGAGGAGATCTTCAACGTCGTCCTTCTGGACATCCGGATGCCGGGCTTGAACGGGATCGAGGTGCTGCGCCGCATGCGGGCCGAGTCCACGGTGCCCGAGGTCATCATGCTGACGGGGCACGGCACGATCGAGTCGGCCGTCGAGTGCATCAAGGAGGGGGCGTACGACTACCTGACAAAGCCGGTGAAGCTCGATGAACTCGAACTGGTCATCCAGAAGGCGGCCGAGAAAAACCGGCTGCGGCTCCAGAACATCAGCCTGCGCCTCGATGCCACCAAGCACAATCCCGACACTCTAGTGGGCCAGAGTCCCGCGTTTCGGCGCACGTTGGAACTCCTCGCCCGGGTCGCCCCCACCCGGGAGCCCGTTCTCATCACCGGCGAGAGCGGAACCGGCAAGGAACTGGCCGCCCGGGCCCTTCACGCCCTGAGCCCCCGGGCCGACCGCCCCTTCGTGGCGGTCAACTGCGGGAGGCTCAACCTCCACACGGCTGAAAGCGAACTGTTCGGCCACGCCGCCGGGGCGTTCACGGGAGCCACCAAGAACCGGGCGGGTGTTTTCGAGTTGGCGGACGGCGGCACCCTGTTCCTGGACGAGGTGTCGGAGATGCCCCTGGACGTCCAGGTAAAACTCCTGCGGGTGCTGGAGACCTCGACCGTGCGAAGGCTGGGCGGAAACAAGGATATCCGGGTCGATGTGCGCCTCGTGTTCGCCTCGAACCGCGACCTCAAGGCATGGGTCGAAAAGGGACAGTTCCGCGAGGATCTCTATCACCGGATCAACGTCTTGACCGTGCAAATGCCCCCCCTGCGAGAGCGGCTCGACGACATCGAACCCTTGGCCCATCATTTCCTCTCGATGGTCCCGTACCCCGACGGGGGCCCCTGGCAACTGCCCCCGGAGACGCTCGCGACCCTTCGGGCGTATCCGTGGCCCGGGAACGTGCGCGAGTTCCGAAACGTGATCCGCCGGGCTTGCATCCTGGCCCAGCGGCCCGTGATCACCCCCGACCTGCTGCCGTTCTCCGTGGGGTCCCCAACAAAAAAGAACCGCGCACCCGCGGGCGATACCTTGCGTCCCCTCTGGATGGTGGAGCGCGACCACATCCGCGCCGTTCTCGATGCGGTGGGGGGAAACAAGAGCCGGGCCGCAGACGTCTTGGGCGTGGACCGAAAGACGCTCTACGCCAAAATCGCCAAGTACGGCCTCTGAGGGCCGGCTGCGGCGCGGCGGGAGGGCTCAGAGGGTTCGGCCCTCGCGCTGCAGCCGCGCCACCGCACGGCGAAGAACGCAGCGGTCCTCGGGAGCCAGGGCCTTCCCACGAACGGCGTACGCCCGCCCCATGCAACCGGCCCGGCAGACGGGCCGGGCCTCGCACGCGCGGCAAGCCGGGGTCGCCTCCGAGCGGCGGCGGCTCGCGGCCCGCAGGGTCTCCCAGAGCGGTGCCCCGTGCGTCAACACGTCCGCCCAGGGGCGCCCGAACGCCCCGGACGCCGCGTGGTCCGGGGATCGGAACAGCGGGCACGGGAACACCAGGCCTCGGGCCGTGACGTAGGGATTCTCCACGAAGCTGCACGCATGGGGCGGCCGCGGCCCGGCCCCCAACCACGCCACCGCCACGGGGGATCCGTAACGCGCGCACCCGCGCCGGAACACCCCATCCCTCCGAAACCGCTCACACACCGCCTCGTACTGGGAGGCCGTGGGGACGTCGGCCCCCCGGGATGCCGACGCACGCCCGGCCGGCACGAGGGAGCCCCACCGGATCCGAGCCACCCCGAATCGCTCGGCCAGGCGGAAAACCTCGGGCGACTCGCCAAGGTTCTGTCGCGTTTCGGTGAAGAGAAGCTCAATACAAGGCCCCAGCCCGGCCGCCGCCAGGTGCGAGAGGCCCCGGATGGCCCGGGCGAACGTTCCGCCGCCCCGAATGCGGTCGTGGGTATGCGCGTGGGCGCCGTCCAGGCTCACCTGCACCGTGGGCCCGCCGGGCCCCAGGCAGGAAAGAAACCGGGCCTCCTCCGGACCTATCAGGGTCGCGTTGGTCTGCAGTTTCAGCCGGGACGCGCCCGCGAGCGTGGCGCACCCGGCCACCACGGCCCGCCACTCGGGGTGGGTCAGCAACTCCCCACCGGTGAGACAAACCTCCCGCCCCCCCAACTCCAGGAACTCACCGACAAGTCGCAAGGCGGCCCTCGTGGGAACCGGCCCCTCGGCCGCCGGCCCTCCACGCACCCAGCAGTGGGCGCACCGGAGGTTGCACCGCCCGGTGACGGCTAGCATCAGGGACCGCGGCGCCTTCAACCCGTGGTCGGCCAAGGTTCGGTGGATGTCGCTTCCCAGGGCCCTTCCTCCTCGCCCGCGCCCTCGTTACCAGCATGATCATCATGCACAATCCGGGCCGCCAAAGGCGAGAGGGGCAAACAAAGGGCGCCCGCCGGCTCGGGGCGAGCGCGGCGGGCGCCGGTCGGGGGAGGGATCGGAGGGGGGATTACTCGGTCTTCTTCGCCTCGGCATCTTCGGCCTTGTCCTCGGCGGGCTTGGCCTGGGCCGCCTGGGCGAGGTCCCGGAACGCCTTCAGGTACGAGGCGGGCATTTTGTACACCGGACCCGCTGAGCCCGCCCGGGCGTAGACGGCGCCGGCCTTCTCGGCCAGGGCCACCTCCTGGACCTTGCCCTCGGTGTCGGTGACCGCGGCCTTCACCGCGGGCTGGTCGAGGCCGTAGTCGGCCGCGGGCCCGGGCTCGGCCACCACCTCGTCGGCCTTGGTGTTCTCGAGCGCCCGCAGCAGCGCGTCGAGCTTCGTTCGCTCCTCGTCGCCCACCTCGGCCCCGGCCCGCTTCCACTTGCCGGCGTCCTTCTCGTAGGCGAGTTCCGTGCCGTCCACGGTGACGGAGAGCTTCTCCACCTTCCAGGTCTTGGTGAGCACCGGCTTTTTGCGCCGCAGGGTCTCCGGGTCCACCCGGAACGCCTCCAGCACGTCCTTGTTGATGGTGAAAAGCGCGTTGCGTCCCGAGGTGCGGGCCCAGACCTGACCCTCCACCTCGGCCATCTCCACGACCACGGGCTCGCTCTCTCCCTCGGCCTTGAGCTCCACCCGGATCCCCTTGGCCAGCTTCCCGTCGGCCTTGTCCTTGGGCTCGTCCAGGAACCGATTGATCCGGGCCCAGCGGAGCTTGTCGGTGACCTTGTCGGCCTCGGCCGGGTCGGCCTCGGCGGCGAACGGCTCCTCCAGGAACCAGCGGTCGTCCTTTTTGACGAGCCGCACGGGCTGCCCCTCGGCCGGCCGGATCGCCACGGCCTCGAGCCGGCTCCAGGAGAAGCCCTCCACCACGTCCTTGTTCCGCAGGTCCGAGACGTCCTTGAGGAACCCGGAGAGAGCGTAGTTCTGCACCACGTGGACCGGCCCCTCGCCCACCCGCACGTAGCGGGCGTCGCCCACGGGGTTCTGGGCCCCCACGGCGAGTTCGATCTCGACGCCCTTGGTGCGGATCACGGCCTCGGGCTCCTTGAGCCCGAAGGGCTCGAGGTCGGCGTCGGCCGGGGCCACCTCCTTTTTCGCCTTCATGTTCTTGAGGTCCGACAGGAGCGTTCGCACCCGGCCGTCGTCGGCCCGGTCCTCCACGGGCTCCACCAGGAACCATTTGTCGTCCTCGCCCTTCTTGACCCGGGCCGTGGTCTCTTTCCGCTGGATGGCGAGTTCGGTGATCTGGTCGGTCTTGAGATCGGGGAAGAGGAGCCCCTCTTTCTTCTCGGCCTCCTGCTTGGCCTCGTACCGGGGCTGGTCCACGAAGTAGAGGTAGGCGGCGAGCGCCGCAAAGATGCCGATCGCGATCCAGGTACCCTTGAAGCGCATGGCGAACTCCTGAACGCTGGGAAGCGAGAACGCTAGGAAGCTGGGAAGCCTTTCCCCCCCTCACCCCGACCCTCTCCCCCCGGTGGGGGGGGAGAGGGGGCTGTCGCCCGGGACCGCCCCTGGGCTCCCCCGGTGGGGGGAGGGGGGGCCGTCACCCGGGACCGCCCCCGGTTTCCCCCGCGGGGAGAACGAGCCCGGTCCCCTGACTCCTGCCCTCTGTCCTACAGGTTCCTCCGGCGCCACCAGATGCCGAGCCCGGCGAGCACGAGGATCGCCGGCCCCACGATCACGCTCGCGTAAAAGAGCGTGGCGGCCTGGGCCCGGCTCAGCACCAGAGGTTGGGGCTTCGTGTCCTTGGGCCGGATCGAGATGAGGTCCTCCTCCTTGGCGAGGTAGCTCACCATGTTCTGGAAGAGGTCGCCGTTGCCCGAGAAGTTGAAGTAGGTGTTGTCCACGAAGTCCGAGTCGCCCACGAGGAGAAGCTGCGCCTCGGTCTTGGCGTCGCCCTCGCCCTGGGTCTTCTCGAAAAGCGCGGCGAGCGTGAGCGGGCCGCGCACGTCCTGGGTCGGGTCGAACGAGGCGCTGGGGTTCGAAAGGTCGGTCTCGCCCCAGGCCTGGTTCGAGGTGCGGGCGATGGGCGAAAACCGCACGCCCTCGGGCAGGCTCTTGGCCTTGTCGAGGCTCCGGGCCATAGGCAGGAACGTGGCCAACTGGAAGTCCCGGGTGATCTCGTGGGGCGGGTACTCGGTGACGATCGGGGTCGTGTACGAACCCCCGAACAGCCGACTCATGGTGTCGATCACCACGTCGTCGTGAAGCACGGCGCCCCAGGCCTCCAGCACCGGCTCGAGCCCGGTCTCCACCTGGGGGTCCAGCAGGGCCAGCACCTTACCCCCGCTTTCCAGGTACGACCGGACCGCTTCGACCTCTTTGTCCAGGAAGGGCTTCGTGGGCCCGGCGATCACCAGGACGTCGCAGTCCTTGGGGATCTCCCCCTCCTTGAGGAGCAGGAGTTCCTTGACCGCGAACCCCTGGTCCTCCAGGGCCTTCTTAGCCTCGGAGTAGCCCGTGCGCTGGGTGTCGTTGATGGAGTGCTCCCCGTGGCCCGCCAGGAAATAGACGGTCTTCTTGCCCTCCCGGGTCACCTTGACCAGCGCGTTCGTCAGGGCCTCCTCGCTGACCTCGGTGATCCGGTGGGTGTTGGAGCCCGCCTCGAACACCGTGGTGCCGTACTGCCGGATCCCGTACTGGTGGGCCAGGGCCGGGTTCTTGTCGGGGTCCACGTAGGAGACCTTGAGGTGGGGGGTCTCGTCGGCGTAGCGGTCCAGGAGGTCCTTGATCCGGGCCCGGTCCTCGGAGCCATCGGAGAAGAACGCCGTGACCGTGACGTCCTTGTCGAGCTCCCGGAGCACCTTCAAGGTCTGGTCCGAGAGGGTGTAGAGCTTGTTGGCGGTGACGTCCCATTTGGCGTTGTGGCGGATCCCCAACACATTCACGATGACCAGGATCCCCAGGAACGCCAGGGTGATGGCGGCCGCGTTGGCCCCGTACCGGGCCGCCCGGCTCCCGGGCGCCCGGGCCAGTAGGTGCCGCTCGGCCACGAAGAAGAACAGCAGCGCCGCGCCGCCCACCACGGCCAGGATCCACAGCAGCGCCTTCTGGGTGGGGTAGTACTCGGCCACGAACAGGCTCGCCAGCACCAGCAGGGCGCCGACGATGCCCGCCACCTTGCTCGAGACCTTCATGGTCGCCCGGGGTCGAAGCTCACCGGCCATGGCTTACCTCCAGCGGTTCGATTCGAGCACCCGGTGGGTCAGAAACAGCCCGAAGGCCGCCACCGAGGCGTAGTACACGACGTCCTTGACCTCCACGACCCCCTTCAGGAACCCCTCCAGGTGGGTGATGATGGAGAGGTGCTCGAACACCTTGGCGAACTCCCCGCCGAGTTCGGCGGCCCAGCCCAGGAGCCAGAACACCAGCAGGATCCCGAAGGTGAGCACCGCCGCGATGATCTGGTTCTCGGTGAGGCTCGAGGCGAACAGCCCGAAGGCCACGAACGCCCCGATCAGAAGGAGCATGCCCAGGTACCCCGACCAGATCGGGCCCCAGTCGAGGCTGCCGTAGGCCCAGACGAGGAGCGGCATGTAGAGGGTGAGAAGCAGCATCCCCCCCAGGAGCGCCAGGGCCGCCAGGAACTTGCCGGCCACGATCTCCCCCAGGCGCACCGGCGAGGTGAAGAGAAGCTGGGCCGTCTTGTTCTTCTTCTCCTCGGCCAGGAGCCGCATCGTCACGATGGGCACGAGGAGCAGGAGCGTCACGGCCATGTTGTGGAACGTGGGCTGGAACACCATCTGGTTCACGTTCACCTGGCCGCCCAGGTGGGGCATGCGCATGAGCTGGAAGCTCTGCATGCTGTACCAGGTGATGATGTTGTAGAAGAGGAGCCCGCTGATCCCCAGGAACACCGTGGCCACCACCCAGGCCATGGGGGAGACCAGGTAGGTCCGCAGTTCCTTTCCGGCGATCGTCAGCACCCGACTCATGCCGTTCCCTCCGCCGCGCTGGGGGCCGCCTCGTCGGAGGCGAGGCCGGCCGGCACGTCCTCGGTGGTGAGCTTGAGGAACACCTCCTCCAGGCTCACGGCCACGCCCGTGAGTTCCAGGAGCCCGGCGCCGCTCTCCACGGCCACCCGGGCCACGTCCTCGCGCACGTCCCGGTCGAGCGCGCTCTCCACCCGGTAGAGGCTGTCGTCCTCGGCCTCCACGTCGAGCACCCCGTCCAGGGCCATGAGCTTTGTCACGAGGTCCGCGCTGGGCCGGGCCACCCGGACGAGGATTCGGCGGCTCGTGCCCATCTGGCTCCGGAGGTTGTCGGCCGTGTCCACGGCCACGATCCGGCCCTCGTTGATGATGATGACCCGGCCGCACACCGCCTCCACCTCCTGCATGATGTGGGTGGAGAGGATCACGGTGTGGTCCTGGGCGAGCTCCTTGATCAGCGCCCGGATCTCCAGGATCTGCACGGGGTCGAGGCCCACCGTGGGCTCGTCGAGGATGAGCACCGGCGGGTTGTGCAAGAGGGCCTGGGCGAGCCCCACCCGCTGGCGGTAGCCCTTGGAGAGGTTCCCGATGAGCCGCCGGGCCACGTGGTCCACCCCGCACTTCTCCATGGCCCGGGCCTTGGCCTCGCGGAGGGCGCCGCCCGAGAGCCCTTTTAGCCGGCCGGCGTATGAGAGGTACTCGTCCACCGTGAGCTCGGGATAGACCGGCGGCTCCTCGGGCAGGTACCCCACGTTGCGCTTGACCTTCAGGGGTTCTTCGAAGATGTCGTGGCCGGCCACCCGGGCCGTGCCCGAGGTGGGGGGCATGAAACAGGTGAGGATCTTCATGGCCGTGGTCTTCCCGGCGCCGTTGGGGCCCAGGAGTCCCACGATCTCCCCCCGCTCCACGTGGAACGACACGCCCGCCAGGGCGCAGACGTCCCCGTAGTACTTGGTGAGGTTCTCGGCCTGGATCATGGCTTCCTCCTCGGCAACGAAACCGAACACCGCGCGGCCCGGCCGCCCCGGCGAGCGGCCGGCCCCACAACATGGCACCGGAACTTTAGGAAGGCATTAGGCGAAGATTAAAAGTCGATGAGACGCGCCGGTTTGACCCCGGTCATGGCCCCGGGGCGGGAGGGGCGGGTAGGATGGGCGGGCGAAGAGGGAGCGCCGCCGGTCCCCGGCGCGGAACACCAACGCCGGAACGCAAGGGGTGTCCCGTCCTCCCGCCAAACGACAAGGAGCCTCCATGATCCGTCCCCGAGTCCTCGCCGCCGTCCTCGTTTTCGTCTTGGGCCTGGCGGCAGCGGCCCCGGCCGCGCCCACGGTGAACTGCCACTGCTTTCGCGACCGGAGCTTCGACCCCGCCCGGCCCGAGGCGGCCGACCCCTACGTGCTGGCCACCTCCCGGAACTCCCTTCTGGCCGCCGCGTTCGGGGTGTCGAAGGGCCTCGTGGTGCGCTCCCTCATGACCGGCACCTCCCCGGAGGCCCTGTGGGCCGCCCACGGCCTGGCCGCGGCCACCGGCCGGGACGCCGGGGAACTCCTCGCGGCCTACGGGAAGGCGGGGTCGTGGACCGGGGCGCTGGCGGCGCTCGGGGTGGCGCCCGACGCCGTGCCGGGGAAGGTGGGGGAGGCGCTCCGCGCCGGGGCCGACCCGGCCGGCGCGGCGGTGGACGAGGTGCTGGTGGGGCGGCTCGGCGCTTCGGCCGACCGGGTGGCCGCGCTTCGGTTTGCAGGTGCCTCCGACGCCGAGACCGTGGCCGCGACCCTGCTCGGCCTCCTCCGGGGCCGGGATCCGGTGGGCTTCCTGAACGAGGTGCGCGCGGGGAACGCGACCTGGGGGGCCCTCTTCCACGCCGCCGGGGTCGCCCCCTCCGACATCGACGACGCGATCGCCCGGCTGCTCCGGCGGTGACCCCGGCTGCAAACCGGCGGCGCCTGCTTTCGATCAGGGAACGATTTTGATGCCCTGCTTCAACACCGGCGCCCCCGGACCGCTGGACGTCCCGATGTCTGCCCCTTCCCGGGCGGTCGAGCAGGTCCGGCATGCTACGGATGTCTGCGTTCTATGGCTCACGGAGTTGGAGTTTCGCGCCGCCTTCGCCCCCCAGGACAGGGAACCGCATCCGGTTACGATCTCTCCTCCCGCCAGAACTCGCCCGCGTAGCAGGTGAGCGCCTCGCAGGGGCGGCCGAAGCGGGCGCGGTAGGCGGCCCGGCCGTCGGCGATCTCGCCCCGGGCCGCGGCGGCCACCAGACGGACGTTCGCCACTTTGGCCTCGGTGGGGCCGCCCCGGCCGACGATCTTGAGGTGGCGGACCCCGGCCCCGAGCCAGGACGGAACGCCGCAGATCCCGCACCCGAGCCGCCGGTCGGCCCGGCGCCAGCGCCCGTGCCAGCGGGCGAGCGGGTGGGCCGCCGCCAGGGGCTTCCCGCGCGAGGTCTCGAGCCGGTAGGGGATCTCGCAGGGCCAGCGCTTCGAAGGGCTCACGTGCTGGAAGGTGCACAGGGCCTCCTCGTTGGGGCAGGCCCCCACGAGCACGAAGGTCTCGAACTCCACCTCGGGCACGGCCCGGCACAGCGAGGCGATCTCGGCGAGGGTCAAGTGCCGGGGCAGCACGGCCCGGGCCACGCCGTAGCGCCGGTAGAACCGCACGGTCTCGGCGTTCAGGGCCCCGGCCAGGGTGGAGAGGGTGAGGACCAGGGGGAGGCCCTCGTCCCGCAGGGCCGCCAAGAGGCCCGGGTCGGCGGCGATCACCCCCGTGGCGCCCCACCCGGCCGCGCGGGCGGCCAGGGCGACCATGCCGGGGATGCGGCCCGGGGCGTAGCCCGGGGCGTTCAGGGCGAGGTGGAACCCGAGCCCGCGTTCCCGGGCCTCGGCGATGGCTTGGGCGAGCGCCGCTTCACCCGCGAAGTGGGCCGATGCGAAGGTGCGCTGGGTGGCCGAGAGGCCGGCCTCACCGTCCGGGGCCCAGACCCCGCCGTAGAGGTCGGTGGCCCCGGCCTCGGCCAGCGGCGCCACCTCGTCGGGCCGGTCGATCGGGGCCAGGATGCCCGGCGGTGCTAGGCCCGGAGGCTGGGAGGCTGGGAGGCTGGGAGGCTTGAAACCCATGGAGTTCCAGCTTTGATGCACGGGAAAACGGAGGGGCGCCGAACCGTCCAGGGAATCCCCCCGCCGGGCCCTGCACCAGCGGTTCGCCGGCCGCGGAGATCGGTAATGCCTCGTGGGAACTCAGCGGGCGCCAGGTCGATCACATTTGTGATTTCCGCTTCATCGTAAGCCCCATCGTGTCGAAGGGGCTTCCGTACCCGAAACGGAGATCAGAGGACAGGTGCCAGAAAAGCCCTGCCGGCTGTCTTCCGTCCACCGGCCCCTGACAAAGCCGCCCCTCCCCGACCGCAGACCGTGGACCGTCGACCGCCCCATCACCTCATGCCCCGGGGCTTCCACACGGTCTCGTACCGCCGGTCCCACCACGAGGGGTCCTCGTCCCGGGCCAGCACCTCGCCCGCCACCACCAGGGCGAGCGCCGGCTCGGGGTCCGAGGAGTCCACGCCGAAGGGGTCTCGGTCGCCCACGGCCTCGACCACGGTGTCCAGGGTGGCCAGGGTCACCCGTTCGTCGGGGCAACCGATGTTCTCGAGGATCGCGATGGGCACGTCCTTCCCGAACCCGGCCCGGAGCTCGGTCGCGAGCTCCGGGAGCGGCCGGTCGTTCATGTAGAGCACGAGCGTGGTGCCCGGCCGGGCGAAGTCCCGGAGCCGCACCGAGCCGCCACCCCGGCCGAAGGCCCGGGGGCTCGTGATCACGGTGGCGTGGGCCACCTCCGGGAGGTCGAAGGTCTTCTTGAGGAGGGCCGCGGCCGCGGCGTGGGCGCCCACCCCCGGGATCACCCGGGCCCGGTCGCCGAAGGCGGCCACAAAGGACTGAAACGGGCAGAAGACGGAAAAGTCCCCGGGGATGAGAACCCCCACGGGCCCCCGGGGGAGGCGGGCCTCGATCCACGCCACCACCTCGGCGTGGGGCAGCGCGAAGGGGCTTTCGAGGTCCTTTCCGGCCAGCAGCCCGGCGAAGCTCCTCTGGAACGAGGCCGGCGCCAGGACCGAGGGGCTCTCCTCCAAGGCCCGGGCACCCTCCAGGGTCAGGTAGTCGGGCGAGCCGGGGCCCGCCCCGATGAAGTAGACCGGGTGCGCCACCCCGCTACCCCCGGCCGAACAGCCGGGCGAAGAAGCCCCTCTTCTTGGCCTCGGGCTCGGGGGCCGTGCGGGTCTCGGCCGTGACCTCCCGGAGCCGCACCTCCCCGGCCCCGGCCGTCAGGTACTCGACCCGCACCTGCACCTGGATCTGAACGGCCTCGACCCCCTCCTGGATCTCGAGTTCCAGGGGGATCGCCACCTGGACCTGGCTTCGGCCCCCGCCCTGCACGGGCACCACCAGGGTGCGCTCCACCCCGGGGGTCGGGGCCTCGGCCGCCTTCCGTGCCGCCCGGGCCTGGACCTCCCGGATGTCCTCCACCTTGGGCGGGGCCGGCTCCTCGGCCCGGGGCTCCGCAGGCTCGGCGGCCGGAGCCGGCTTGGCCGGGGCCTTTCCGGCGCCCCGGCGCTGCTTTTTCTGGATGTCCTCTAGGACCATCTTGCAGATGGTCTTCATGGCCTCCATGATCCCCTCGCCCGTGGTGGCCGTGGTGGCGAAGTCGGGCACGCCCCGGGGGTTCAGGTGGCGGCGCAGTTCCTCGATGGGAAGGGCCCCTGGGATGTCGCGCTTGTTGTACTGGATCACGAAGGGAACGGTCTCCCAGTCGATGCCGTGGGCCTTCAGGTTCTCCTTGAGGTTTTCGAGGCTCTCCAGGTTCTGCTCCATCATGCCCGGCTGGGAGTCGGCCACGAACACCACGCCGTCGGCGCCCTTGAGCACGAGCTTGCGGGTGGTGTTGTAGAACACCTGGCCCGGCACGGTGTAGAAGTTGAACTTCACCCGGAACCCGCCCACCGTGCCGAAATCCACCGGGAAGAAATCGAAGAAGAGCGTCCGGTCGGTCTCGGTGGCCAGGCTCACCAGCTTGCCCCGGTTCTTGGGGCTGATCCGGGAGTGGATGTACTGGATGCTCGTGGTCTTTCCGGAAAGGCCGGGACCGTAGTACACGATCTTGGCCGTGAGTTCCCGGGCCGCGTAGTTGAAGATCGCCATGGCCTACCTCGTTGGGTCTTGGGGTTCCGGCCGCACCAGGTGGGCCAGAAACTCCACGTTGCCCTTCTTCGCCCCCGGCACGGGGCTCTCCGCCGTGCCCGCCACCTCGAACCCGATCTCCCGGGCGACCCCGAGCACCGCCTCCAGGGCCTCCCGCCGCCGCTCGGGGTCGCGCACGACTCCGCCCTTTCCCACGTGCTCCCGGCCCACCTCGAACTGGGGCTTCACCAGCGCCACCACCCGCCCCCCGGGCCGCAGGAGCTCCCACGCCCGGGGCAGCACGAGCCGAAGCGAGATGAACGAGACGTCCACCACCACCAGGTCCACCGACTCGGGCACGGCGTCGGCCGGGAGCGTCCGGATGTTCTGGCGCTCCAGGGCCACCACCCGGGGGTCCTGCCGGAGCGTCCAGGCGAGCTGGCCGTAGCCCACGTCGATGGCGTACACCCGCCGGGCCCCGTGCTGCAGGAGGCAGTCGGTGAACCCGCCCGTGCTCGCACCCACGTCGGCGCAGACCCACCCCGCGGGATCGAGGCCGAAGGCCCGAAGACCCGCCTCGAGCTTCAATCCCCCCCGGCTCACGTAGGGGCAGTATTCCCCCTTGAGCCGCACCTCGGCCCCCGGGTCCACCCGCTGGCCGGGCTTCTCGATCCGCCGGTCCCCCACCACCACGAGGCCCGCGAGCACCAGGGCCTGGGCCTTCTGGCGGCTCGGGGCGAGCCCCCTTTGCACCAGGAGCTCGTCGATCCGGACCCGTTCGGTCACCCCGCGAGATCCCTCACCGCGGCGAGGATCGCGTCGGCGTCGAGCCCCACGAGCCGCCGCAGCTCGTCCTGGGTGCCGTGCTCCACGAACCGGTCGGGGAGCCCCAGCCGCCGCACCCGGGGGATCGGGACCCCCTCGTCGGCCAGGCATTCCAACACGGCCGAGCCGAACCCGCCGGCGAGCGCGTTCTCCTCCACGGTCACGACGGCCCGGGCCCGGGACGCGAGATCCAGGATTCCCTCCCGGTCCAACGGTTTTACGTATCGGGCGTCGAAGACGAGAGCTTGAATCCCGTCGGCCCGGGCCCGCTCCACGGCCGCCCGGGCCGCTCCCAGCACGGTGCCGGCCGAAAGGACCAGCACCCCGGGGTCGGCCGGGTCGCCCAGGACCACCCGGCCCTTCCCGAGCGGCCAGGGCCGGGGCGGCCCCTCCCGGGGCACCCCGATGCCCTTGCCCCGGGGGTAGCGCACGGCGGCCGGCCGGCCCAAGGCCAGGGCCGTGGCGAGGGCGTGGCGGAGCTCCCCCTCGTCGGCCGGGGCCAGGACGGCGACCCCGGGGATGTGCCGCAGGTACGACAGGTCGAAGGCCCCGTGGTGGGTGGGCCCGTCGGCCCCCACCAGCCCGGCCCGGTCCAGGGCGAACACCACCGGCAGGTCCTGGAGGGCCACGTCGTGCACGATCTGGTCGTAGGCCCGCTGGAGGAACGTGGAGTAGATGGCCACCACGGGCTTCCAGCCCTCGGCCGCGAGCCCGGCCGCAAAGGTCACGGCGTGCTGCTCGGCGATGCCCACGTCGAAGAACCGGTCGGGGAACCGCTCCCGGAACCGGTCGAGCCCCGTTCCCTCGGGCATGGCCGCGGTGATGGCCACGATCTTGGGGTCGGCCTCGGCCAACTCGATCAGGGTGTCCCGGAACACCTCGGTGTAGCTCGGGGCGGCACCCGACCCCGGCCGGCAGGCGCCGTTACAGGGGTCGAAGGGCCCCACCCCGTGGAACGCCGTGGGCGAGCGCTCGGCCGGCGGGAACCCCTTGCCCTTCCGGGTCACCACGTGCACGAGCACGGGCTTTCGGAACTTCCTCACGTTCTCGAACGCGGCCACGAGGTGGCCCACGTTGTGGCCGTCGATGGGCCCGACATAGGTGAACCCGAGCTCCTCGAAGAGCATGCCCGGCGAAAAGAACCCCTTGACGTGCTCCTCCACCCGCTTCGCCAGCCGGGCCATGGCCCCGCCCAGGCTGGGGATCGCCCGCAGGAACTCCTCCACGTCCTTCCGGAACCGGGAGTAGAGGTCCCCGGTCAGGATGCGGGAGAGGTACGACGAGAGCGCCCCCACGTTGGGGGAGATGCTCATCTCGTTGTCGTTCAAAACGACCACCAGGTCCCGGTCCAGGTGGCCGGCGTGGTTGAGGCCCTCGAAGGCCAACCCGGCGGTCATGGACCCGTCGCCGATCACGGCCACCACCTTGTGGTCCCCTCCCGCGAGGTCCCGGGCCACAGCCATGCCGAGCCCGGCGGAGATGGAGGTGGAGGAGTGGCCGGTGCCGAAGGCGTCGTGGGGGCTCTCGGAGCGCTTCGGGAACCCGGAAAGCCCGCCCCGCTGCCGGATCGTGGGGAACCGGTCCCGCCGACCCGTCAGGATCTTGTGGGCGTAGCACTGGTGGCCCACGTCCCAGATGATCCGGTCCCGGGGGGAGTCGAACACCCGGTGCAGGGCCACCGTGAGCTCCACCACCCCCAGGCTGGACGCCAGGTGGCCCCCCACCGGGGAGAGCTTCTCCAGGATGAACCGGCGGACCTCGTCGGCCAACCGCTCGAGGTCGGCTCGGTCCAGGGCTTTCAGGTCCTCCGGCCCCCCGATGCGGGGCAGGAGGGGTTCGCGTTCGGCCATTCGGATTCCTAAGGTCTTACGCTAGAAGGCTGGAAAGCTGGGAGGCGAGAAGGCCCAACCCCCTTCCCGCCCCGGCAGAACCGGTCGACCGGGCACCGTCTTCCCACCACCCGCACCGATTCCGGCCCTGACCGTCAGGATCGCTCCGGCCGGTCGTCTCAGTGACGCCGCTCCACCACGAACCGGGCCAGGGCCCGGAGCGTGCCGGCCCGGTCCCCGTAGGGGTCGAGCAGGGCCAGGGCCTCGGCCGTGATCTCCTCCATCCGGCGGCGCGACTCCGCAAGGCCCAAGAGGGCCGGGTAGGTCGCCTTGGCCCGGCTCTCGTCGCTTCCCACCGGTTTCCCGAGCCGCTCGGGGTCGCCCTCCACGTCGAGGAGGTCGTCGGCGATCTGGAACGCCAGCCCCACCCGTTCGGCGAACCGGCCCAGCCGGTCCAGGTCTTCGTCCGCCCCCCCGGCGGCCAGGCCCCCCAGCACCACCGACGCCCGGATCAGCGCCCCGGTCTTGTGGGTGTGGAGGTACTCCAGGGTCGGCAGGTCCGGGACCCGGCCCTCGCTCACGAGATCCAGGGCCTGGCCGCCCACCATGCCGGCCGTACCCGCCGCCCGTGCCAGTTCCCCCACGGCCCGCACCACCCGCTCGGCCGGGTGGGCGGCCAGCACCTCGGGGTCGGTCAGGGCCGCGAAGGCGTCGGTCAGGAGCCCGTCCCCGGCCAGGATCGCCATGCCCTCCCCGAACACCTTGTGGTTCGTGGGCCGGCCCCGGCGCAGGTCGTCGTCGTCCATGGCCGGCAGGTCGTCGTGGATCAGGCTGTAGGTGTGCACCATCTCGAGCGCCGCCGCAAACGGAACGGCCGCCTCGGGCTCGCCCCCGAGGGTCTCGCAGGCGGCCAGGGCGAAGGCCGGACGGATCCGCTTGCCCCCCGCGAACAGGCTATAGCGCATCGCCTCGAACAGCGGCCTGGGGAACCGGTCGGCCGGCGGGATCCAGCGGTCGAGCCAGGCGTCCACCCGGGCCCGGCAGGCGTCGAGGTAGGCGAGCACCTCGGCGCTCATCGGCCCGGCCCCCCGCCGGCGTTCGGGCCCGGCTCCAACGGCTCGGCCACGGGCTCCCCGTTCTCGCCCCGGCGAAGCACCTCGATCCGACGCTCGGCCTCGTCGAGCCGGCGGTGGCACTCCCGGGCGAGCCGCACCCCCTCCTCGTAGGCCTCGAGGGCGGCCTCGAGGTCGAGGTCGCCCGACTCCAGGGCCTCCACCCGCGCCTCGAGCCGCGCCAGAAGGTCCTCGAACCGTTCCGGTTGCTTTCGCTTCGGCACCGCACGTTCTCCCTTCACTATTACTCCGGCGGCTAAATAGCCATGGTCGGGGGCATGGGGCCTGCTGGAGCGCCGGGCGTGGCCCCTACAGTCGCCGGATGCCGCACTCACGCACGGCCGGAAGCAGGCCCCATGCCCTCGCGATCTCCTTGCGCGCCTGTATTGACGCCGGGTCAATCTTCCGCGGCCGGCGGCCCGGCCCCCTCAGCCTTCCCCTCCCCCGGCCGGCTCGGGTCGGGCACCCCAGGCAGGGCGAGGGGGTCGGCCTTCAAGCCGGCCAGGTACGCGCCCCAGTGGAGGTGGGGACCGGTGGACCGGCCGGTGGAGCCCACAAGCCCGATCACCTCCCCTGGTTCCACGGGCTGGCCTTCGCGCACCCGGATCTCGTCCAGGTGGAAATAGGCCGTGAAGAGCCCCAGGCCGTGGTCCAGGAACACAGTGCGGCCCGTGTAAAAGAGATCATCGGCCAGGGCCACCACCCCCCTCTCGGCGGCCCGCACCGGGGCGCCCCGGGGCGCGGCGATGTCGAGCCCGGAATGGTACCCCCTTCGTTCGCCGTTGTACACACGCCGCACCCCGAAGGGGCTCGACACCGGCCCCTCGGCCGGGAGCCGGAACGGCCCGGCCCAGAGCCGGGGCCGGGACACCCGGGAGAGCACGGCCCGGATCCGCTTGGCCTCCCGGGCGGCCCGGGCGGCGTCAGCGGGGTCGGGGTTCACGTGCCGGGGGTCCACCCGCAGCCGCTGCTCGCCGAAGGCCCGGGCCTCCACCGTGACGTGGCCCCGCCACGCCGGGCCGCCGGGACCCGCGATCTCCAACTCCGCCGGGCCCGGGGCCGCGTCGGGATCCACGGCCACCAGGCCCTCCCAGGCGGCGTCCGAAGCGGGCCAGAGCCAGAACTCCCGGCCCCCGAACCGGACCCGCCATCCGCTCCCCTCGCCCTCGGGGGTCCAGACGATCCGGAAGAACTCCCCCTGCCGCGGCCGCTCCGGCTCGATCCGCACCCCGGCCGCGGCAGGCAGGGCGAGCCCCAGGGCCAACCACGCCACAACCCATCTCCGGCAAAGCGCGAGGCGGCCCTGGCCCAAAGAGGGACCCTCCGCCCGCCGGCCCGACCCCGGCGCCGCCCCGGCGCGGGCCGAACCCCCGCCGAGAGACCGGGGGGACCTCCGAGGCCCTGCCCTCCGGACGAGCCGGGCGAGGAACACGGCCCCCCGCCGGGCTTCGCTGACCCGCCTCATGCCGGGCCTCCGGCGGCCCGCTCCAGGGCCGTTCGGAGCCGTTCTACCCGATCGGGGTCGAGGATCTTTCCTCCCACCTGCGCGTCCTCCACGTAAAAGGCGTCCACGGCCCGCCGCAGGCTCGTGGTGATCTTGGCGATCCGGATCGTGCATCCCTCGTCGGCGAGCGTGCGGGCCACGTCGTAGAGGAGCCCCAGCCGGTCGGCCGCCTTGAGCTCCACCACGGTGTAGCGCCGAGAGGCCTCGTTTTCCACCCGCACCTCGGGCGGCACCTCGGGCAGCGGCCGCCGGAGCCCCCGGCGCCGGAGCCGCTCCTCGATTTTTCCGAACTCCACCTCCCCCCGCAGAAGCGCCCGGAGCGCGGCCTCGCAGCCGGGCCAGCGGTCGGGCCCGTCGCCGGCTCGTTTCAGGCGGAACACATCCACCACCCAGCCGTCGGTGCGGCTGTTCAGCACGGCCGACAGGATGTTGAACCGGTGGGCCGCGAGCACCCCGGCCACCCGGGCAAAAAGCCCCGGCCGGTCCCGGGTCACGAGCACCGCCTCCGCGTGCCCCTCCTCGGGGACCTCCCGGAACCGCACCACCGGGTCGTCGTGCCGCCCGGCAAACGCCTCCAGGTGGGCCAGAAGGGTCTCCAGGGGGTTCGCCAGGAGGTAGCGCACGGTTTCCACCCCGGCCAGGAACGCCTCCACCTCGTCGCGGGGCACCCGGCCGGCCGCCGCTCCCCGGAGCCGGTCGGCCACGGCCGCCGCTCGGACCGGGTCGTCCCGCCGGGGCCCGGCCTCGCCCCCGGTTTCCAGGAACCGGCGGGTCCGGCGGTAAAGGGTTTCCAGGAGCCCCCCCTTCCACGGGGTCCAGGCCCCCGGGCCCACGGCCCGGATGTCGGAGAAGGTCAGAAGGTACAGGAGGTCCAGGGACTCCAGGTCCCCCACCTCCCGGGCGAACGCCGCGATCACGTCGGGATCGTCGAGGTCGCGGGCCTGGGCCGTCCGGGCCATCAGGAGGTGCCGGCGCACCAGGAACACCAGATACTCCCGCTGCTCCGGGTCGAACCCCATGCGGTCGGCCACGGCCACGGCCGCCTCGGCCCCCCGCTCGGCGTGGCCGCCCCCGCTCCCCTTCCCCACGTCGTGGAGGAGCGCGGCCAGGTAGAGCACCTCGGGGTGGCGCACCCGCCGGATCCGCTCGGTGAGCACGGGGAACGCCCCCTCGTACTCCCCCCGGGCCAGCCGCCGGAGCTCCCGCACGGCGAACAGGCTGTGCACGTCCACGGGGTAGACGTGGTAGAGGTCCCGCTGGCAGCGGCCGTGGATCCGGGCGAACTCCGGGATGAACCGGTCGAGGAACCCCACCTCGTGCATGGTCATGAGCGTGGTGGCCACCCGGCGCGGGGCCCGCAGAATCCCCAGGAACCGCGCCACGGCCTCGGGGTCCCGCCGGAACCGGTCGTCCACCCGGTGGAGGTTCTCCCGCACCGCCTCCAGGGCCTGGGGCGAGAGCTCCCGGTCGGTCTCCTGGGCCGCCTCGAACGCGGCCAGAAGCACGATGGGCCGGCGCACCACCTCGCCGGGGTCCACGACCACCTCCCCGTCCCGGAACCCGACCCCCGGCTCCCGCCAGGGCTCGGTGCCTCCCCGCGCCGCCCCGTCGGCGCGGGCCCGGCGGATCACCGTGCGGGTGAGGTGCATGACCCGCCGGGCCGTGGCGTGGTAGGCCTGGAGGAACCGCTCCACCCCCGGCACCCCGGCCCCGTCCTCGAACCCCAACACCCCGGCCGCCTCGTCCTGGCGCTCGAAGCCGAGCCGGTCGTCGCGCCGGCCGGCGGCCAGGTGGAGCTGGTTGCGGACCCGCAGCAGGAACTCCCGGCACGCCTCGAGCCCTTCGCGCTCGCCGGACGGCACCCCCAGGCGCCGGCAGGCTTCGTCGAGGTCGCGGGTTCCGGCCGCCACCCGCACCACCCACTCGGCGGTGTGGATGTCGCGAAGGCCCCCCGGGCCCTCCTTCACCTGGGGCTCCAGCAGGTACACCGTGTCGCCGTACCGGGCGTGGCGGGCCTCCAGCTCCGCCCACTTCGCCTCCACGAACCCGGCCCGGTCGCCCGAGAGGATCTCGCCGGCGATCACCCGATCCTCGAGTTCGGCCCAGAGGTCCTCGGCCCCCCAGAGCCGGCGGGCCTCCAGGAGGCTCGTGCGGCTCCGCAGATCGGCCCGGGCCACCGCCAGGTTCTCCTCCACCGTACGGGTGACGGCCTGCACCTCGAACCCGGCGTCCCACAGGGGGTAGCACAGGGCCTCGGCCACCGCCTTGGGATCGTCGTCGCCCCGGTGGAGGATCAGGAGGTCGAGGTCCGAGGCCGGGGAGAGCTCGGCCCGGCCGTACCCGCCGAGGGCCACGAGGCAGACGGCGTCCGGCCGCGCCCCGGCGGCCCGGAACAGGGCGATCACGAGGCCGTCCACGGCCCGGGCCCAGCGCCGGACGAGCTCCACCCCCCCGGCGCCGCTCCGGTGAAGCGCGCGCAGTTCCTCCCGGGCCGCCTCGGCCCACCGGGCCACGGCCCTAGCGCGCTCGCCCGGGTCGGCGGGGAGGGCCGGGGCCGCCAGGACCGAAGTCATCCCCCCCTCCCCCGGGCGAACGCCTCGACCCCTTTCGCGAGAGCCTGGGCCACGCGCTTGCGGAACGCGGGGTCCCGGAGCCGGCGGGCCTCCTCGGGGTGGGTGATGAACGACGTCTCCACGAGCACAGCCGGCATCACCGCGCCGGTGAGCACATAGAACGGGCCCTGCTTGACCCCGAGGTCCCGCACGGGCCCCACGCTGCGCGCGAGCTCGTCCACCAGGGCCTCCTGCACCGCCCGGGCGAGGCGCCGGGAGTCCTCCACCTTGGCCGAGAGCACCACATCGGCCAGGATGTGCTCCATCTCGGCCAGGTCCTCCTCGCGGCCCTGGTTTTCCAGGGCCGCGAGCCGCCGGGCCGCCCGGTCGGAGGCCGGGCTCAGGTAGTAGGTCTCGATGCCCCGGGCCCGGCGGGACGGGCTCGCGTTGGCGTGGATCGAGAGGAAGAGATCGGCGCCGAATGCGTTGGCCCGGGCCGTGCGCTCCTCGAGGGAGAGGTACACATCGCGGTCGCGGGTGAGCCGCACCTCCCAGCCCTCCCGCTCCCGGAGGAGCGAAGCGAGCTCCCGGGCGATGGCCAGGGTGACGTCCTTCTCCTTGAGCCCCCCCGGCCCGAGGGCGCCCGGGTCCTTCCCGCCGTGGCCGGGGTCGATCACGACCCGGAACGGACGGCGGCCCGCCGCCCCTTCGCGCAGGACCCGGGCCACCACGTCCTCGGACGCGGAACGCGACGAGAACGCATCGATCACCAGTCGGGCCGGCCCCTCCAGGGGAAACACCCGATGGTCGGCCGGCTCCTCGAGGTCGAGCACCACCCGCACGGTGTCGGGGTCGTGCTGGGCCACCCGGACCTGCCGCACCAGCCCATCCCCGACGGCCACGCACCGCTCGCAGCCCCGCCCCACGCGGGCCGGCCGGAGATCGACGAAGATCCGGGGCGGCCGCTTCGCGTTCGGGTCGGCCGGGAGCTCCCCCACCTGGTACGCCACGGTGTGGCCCAGGTCCACCACGACCCGGGTGTATCGTGGGCCCGACCACCGGCGCACCCCGGCCACGGTGGTGGGCCGGTCGAGATCCCGGAGCCGGCGGCGGGCCGCCCCGACCATGTCTCCCGACGGGGTGTCCCGGAGCACCCGCTCGTAGAACCGCCGCGCCCCGGCCCGATCCCCGGCCCCCTCCAGGATCCGGCCCGCCCGAAAGAGGGCGTCGTCGGCCAGACGGGAATCGCGGTACGCCCGGGCCAGCCGGTCGTAGGCCTCCACCGCCGCCCGCCGGTCGGCCGGCCCCGCCGAGAGCGCCGCGGCCCGCTCCCGGCAGATCCCCACCATGTAGAGGGCGTCGTCGGCCTTGGCCGACCGGGGCGCCTCGTCGGCCACCCGCCGAAACCGATCGGCCGTTTCGCGCCAGTTCTCGGGGTTTCGGGCCTCCGGGCCGTCGGCCTCCAGAGCCCGGTACCGGACCCGGGCGGCCTCGTAAAGGGGGATTCCCGGATCCCCCCCGGCCGCGGCCGCGGCCGCGAGCACGAGCACCATCAGACACCCGAGCGCAACCCGCCGCGCCCGGGTCACGGCACGAACCCCTTCCAGGTACCGAGCTTTCCCAATCCCTTGAGGTTCACCGTCAGGAACACCTTTCGGTCGAGGCGGTCCTCCTCGGCCAGCAGGGTGCGGCTGTACGTGATGTCGAGCTCCCAGCAGGGGTGGCGCACGCCCAGGAGGATCGCGTCCTCCAGGAGCCGCCCCTCGAGGAGATCGGCGCGGTTTCGGTAGGCGACCCGGCCGTACCGGCCAAGGCCCACCCCGAGGCCCAGGTCGAGGTAGGTGGTCTCGTCGCGCCGGTGCCGGACCTCGGCCCGGGCGAACCGCCGGTCGTCCCCCCGGGTGCGCCACCCGGCCCCCCAGGACTCCCAGGCCTCGGAGCCGAGGTCGTACTCCCCCTCGACCCACCACCGGCCCCCGAGGACCCAGAAGGCGTCGGCCCGGATCGTGCCCGCGCTTCCGCGGTCGAGGTCGCGCTCGGCCGCGAGGTCCGCGCCGACGCACTCCTCCCCGGCCCGGAGCCACCGGGTGCCGAGGCCGGCCCGGGCGAGCGCCCCCTCGTCGAACCGGTCGGCGGTGTCGAACACCGGCGGGTCGTCGCCGTGGCCCCGGCCCTCGACGCGGATCCCGGCAAAGGGCTCCAACGTGTGGAGCCATCCGCCCCACCGCCGCCAGCCGAAGGCGCCCACCGCGGCCTCGGCCACCGGGGCGCCCCGAGATCGGTCGCCGCCGTCCAGCCGGTACCCGTTCTCCCGGAACCCCACCCTTGCGGTGCCGGCCAGGGCCCCGAGTCGGCCGTCCAGCCCCACCCGGGGGAACAGGGAAAACCGCTCCCCCCGCTCCCCCTGGGCCCGCCAGAACCGGGCCGCGTCCGCCTCCAGGTCGGCCACCAGGGGCCCGGCCACCCGCACCGGCCGTCCCAGGAACCCGACCCGGGGCAGGGTCTGGAGCACCCCGGCCTGGGAGGTGTCCAGGGCCTGGAAGAACTCGGCCAGACCGTAGGCCGTGCCGCCGGCCCGGTCCCAGGACCACAGCCCAAACGACCGGAGCCTCCGGGCCTCCCGCTCGTCCAGGTCGTCGGCCAACTCCTCCCGGTACCGTGTGTCTCCCTGGTACCGGCCGAGCACCCGGAGGCGCTGTCCCTCCCCGAACCGGCTCTCGTGGTCGGCCTCCACGGCGTAGCGGTGGGACCGATCGGTCCGGTCGAAAAGGTGCTCCAGGTCCACCCGGCCGGCGTGGCCCTCGGCCGGAGCGTACCGGACCTCGACCCCCTCGGTCCAACCGCGGCGGCTCCGGTACTCGGCCCGGAGCGTCGCGTCCCAGGCGTCGGCCGGGGCCCAGTAGAACCGCTGGAGCCACCGCAGGCCCTGGGAGCCGGACCACCCGAGCCGGGGGAGCAGGAACCCCGTGCGGCGCTCCCGGATCACCGGGAACACCAGCACCGGGGCGTAGGCGAGGGGGGCCCCCTCCATCCAGAAGGCGGCGCCCCGGGCCCGGACGAACCCCTCGAGCTCCACGTCCACCCGGTCGGCCTCGACCCGCCAGCTCGGCCAGGTACCGTCACAGGCCGTGAACCCGCCCTGTTCCACGAGGTACGAGCGCTCGCCCACCCGCTCGAACCGCTCGCCCCACACCTCGTACCCCTCGGCCGCGATCCACAGGCGCCCCCGCCGGATCACCCCCCTCTGGGTGCCGAGATTCACCTCGAACCGTTCGCACTCCAGGCGGTTTCCGCCGGGGTCGGTGAACACCACCCGGCCCTCCGCCTCCACCCGATCGGCCGACGGATCGAACCGGACCCGGTCGGCCCGGAGCCGGTACCCGTCCCACACCACCGACACCGCCCCCCGGGCCGTGACCTCGGGCTCCTGCCCCAACAGCCGGGCCTCGATCTCGTGGGCCCGGATCTCCACGGGCCCCTCCCCCCCCACCCGGTCGAGGCGCAGGGCCTGGGCGCGGCCGACTCCGGCCGCGAGGGCCACCAGGACCAGCGCGAGAAGGGGGCGCCTCAGGACACCCACCCGAGCTCCCTCAGCCGCCGTCGCGCCTCCCCCACCACCGTGAGCGACCCGGTCACGCACACGAGGTCCCCCGCCCCGGCCTCGGCCAGGGCCCGGTCCAGGGCCTCGGGCACCGCGGCGGCGGCGAGCGCCCGGTCCCCCACGAGGTCCCGGGCCTCCTGGAGGAGCCGCTCGGGAGGGATCGCCCGGGCCGAAGCCGACCGGGTCACCCAGACCCGATCGGCGAGGGGTGCGAGGTCCGCGACGATCCGCTGGGCGTCCTTGTCGCCGAGAACCCCGAGCACCAGAAGGAGCCGGTCCTTGGGTTCGCTCCGAAGCGTCTCGGCGAGCCAGCGGCTCGCATGGGGGTTGTGGGCCCCGTCCAAGACCACCCGCGGCCCGGGGCCCAGCACCTCGAACCGGCCCGGCCACCGGGCCGCGGCCACCCCCCGGGCCACGGCCTCCGGCGACACCCGCCACCCCTGCTCGGCCAGGCACTCGGCCATGGCCACGGCCACGGCCAGGTTCCGGCCCTGGTGGGGCCCCCGGAGGCTCGGCCGGAGGCCCGCAAGGTGCCACCGCCTCCCCCGGTACCCGAAGCCCTCCCCCTTGGGGTCCACGAACACGTCCCGTCCTACGACCACCACCGGCGCTCCCCGGGCCCCGGCCTCGGCCACCACGGCCTCCAGGGCCTCCCCCTCGGCGGCGGTCACAAGCGGGACCCCCGGCCGGGCGATGGCCGCCTTCTCCCGGGCGATGTGGCCGAGCGTGGGCCCCAGGTGCTCCACGTGCTCCAGGCCCACGTTCGTCACCGCGCTCACCGCGGGCTCCACCACGTTGGTGGCGTCCAGCCGGCCACCGAGGCCGGCCTCCACCACGGCGAACTCCACCCCCCGTTCGGCGAAATGGACGAACGCCATGGCCGTGATGACCTCGAACTGGGTGAGCCCGACCCCGGTGGCCTCCACCCGCGCCAGGAGCTCGGGCACGGCCTCGTTGGGCAGGTCGGCGCCGTCAACGCGGATCCGCTCGCCGAACGACTCCAGGGGCGGGGAGGTGTAGAGGCCCACCCGGTACCCGGCCCGTTCGAGGATCGAGGCCGTGAAGGCCGCGGTCGAGCCCTTCCCGTTCGTGCCCGCGACGTGGACCGCGGCGAACCGGGACTGGGGGTTCCCGAGGCGCCGCAGGCACTCGGCGATCCGGTCGAGCCCCAGGTGGACGCCGAACTTCTCGAGACCGTCGATCCGGCGGATCGCCTCCGCCGGGGTGAGGGCTTTGGGCATGGGGTTCCTTTGGCTTCGCGCTGGAAGGCCCCGCAGGGGCCCAGCGGCGTCCAGGGGTTTGTCCGGCCCGGGGGTTCGGCCGGGCCGCCTCACGCTCCTTCCAGGGCCCGCACCAGGGCCTGCGGATTCCTCACGGCCCAGGCGGCCGCATCGGGGGTTCCGGCCTCCCCGAGAAACTCCACGGCGACCAGGGGCCGGAGCGCCGTTTTCCCCAGGAAGACCTTGGGGGTGGACACGCCCCGCACCCGGTCGAGGGGGATCACCCAGGTGCGGGCCGGAACCAGCCGGCGGAACCACAGCGCCTCGTCGGTGACCACGAGCACCCCGTTTCCTCGCACCTGCCGCCATCCGGCCGAGCGCACCCCGAAGAAGGCCGCGTTCCCGTCCTGGAACCGCACCGCCCCCCCCGCGGCCCAGGCTGCGGCCTCGGCCCGGGCGGCGGCCCTCGCCCGGGCCGCCCAGACCCAGGCCCCCAGGCCGCCCGCGGACACCCCCAAGATGGCCAGGATGCCCAGGCTCCAGAGGTAGGGGTTGCACTCGTGGCAGGCGACGTCCATGGGGTTTTCCGCCCGCTGGAAGCTCCGGTAGGCCGCGGAGCGCGGCCTGTTCGCAAGAACAATAACTTTTCGCTCCCGGTCAGACGGTGGACCGCCGCGGTCTGGACCACGGGACCGACGACCCCGAGACCGAGTCTACTTGGAAGCTCCT
>NZ_BAAHXI010000031.1:0-45025 GCF_054656955.1 Deferrisoma palaeochoriense | reverse complement strand
CCACATTTTACACAAGCAGAAGAAGCAATAGCACATGAGGGGTTTGGTGTGTTGTTTTATTATATTTGAAAAAGCGCGCGGCGCACCCCGACCCCGGGCCCCCCCCCCCGCCCCCCCCCCCCCCCCCCCCCCCCGGCAGGAGTTCGAGGACCTTCCGGTACTGCTCCACCCCGGTCTCGATGGCCTTGAGATCGCCTTCCAAGCCGCGGGCGCCGGGGAGCGCCCGGGCCCGCTCCACCTCGGCCCGAACCCGGTCCAGGTGTGCCAGGGCCCCCGACACGTCGTCGGAGAACTCGGCGAGGTACCGGAACATCTCCCGCTGGGCCTCGAGGATCGCGGCGCGGATCCGCCCGGTCGTCTCCACCACGGGCTGGGCCGTGCGCACGGCCTCGGTGATGGCCCGCTCCACGAGCCAACTCCCCGCAAGGACCCCCCCATTCGTGCCCACGAGCAGGATCATGAGAAAGAAGAACCAGCGGCGGATCTGCACCCCTGCCGGCTTAGCCATCAGCGGCCCCCTTCCAGTTCGAGGCGAACCATTCCCGTGGTGGCGTGGCGGTCCTTCTCGGCCCGGTCGTACACGGCGAAGGCAGTGGAATAGACGAGCCCCGGCTTCAGGGCGATGTCGTCGTCGTTCCCGGTGTCGAGCCGGCGCTTGAACTCCACGGTCCACACGCCATCGGTCCAGGTGGCCCGCGCCGTCACGTCGGCCCGGCTTCCGGCGGCCCGGGAGGGCTTGTAGCTCGCCACCACCGCGCCCTGAAACTCCACCGGCACGAAGAACGACCAGGGAAACGCCCCCACGTCGGGCTCCTCCCGGATCCAGAGCTGGCCCGAGCCGTCCCGGGCGGGGTAGGGGTTCGACCGGGGCATCCGGCTGCGGCTGATCTGGAGCCGGCCGTCCGAGGCGTACCCGGTGAGCTCCGACCAGAAGGCCCGCCAGATCCACATGTCGGCCTCGAGGTCGCGCCCTTGGAGCATGCACGGATCCGCCACGTCGCCGTTGGCGTAGATGGCGAGGGCGAGCCCGTCGTCGGCCTGCTCGTTTTGGCGGTAGGCGTTTCGCGACGGGTCCCACACCCAGGGGCGGTAGAGGGCGTCGCGGGTGGGGTCGCTCCACCGCACCAGCACCACGATGTCCCGGCCGTCGTGGGCGGCCCGCACGCGCAGATCCTTTTCCGTGCCCAGGAGGGGCACCGTCGCCTCGGGTGCCCGGGCCCACGCGTCGTCGGCCGGGTTCCCGTCGGCCTCGGGCAGGGAGGCCACGCGCACGGCCTTCACCGTGCCCGGCGAGCCCGGTTCCGGCCGGCCGGCCGGTTCGGGCTTGGGGGCCGGCGGTGGTTCCGGGGGTTTTCGCATCTCGGCCAGCCGGCGGCGCACGTCGCTCTCGTAGGGGCTTCGGGGCCACGCCTTGAGGAACGCCTCCAGCGCCTCCTCGGTGCCCTTCGCGAGGGCCTCCCGGTAGTCGGCCTCGAGCCGCTGGCGCTTGAGCGTCTTGAGCTCGTCTTGGGCCTCGGCCCGGTGGCGCCCCTCCGGGAAGCGGGCCAGGTACCCCTCGAGTTTTTGCTCGTCGCCCCGGGCCTCGGCGTAGGCCTGATCGTCGGCCTCGATCTCCTTGAGCCGGCGCCGGGCCTCCTTCGCCTCGGGGGCGTCGGGGTAGGCCGCCAGGAAGATGCGGTAAGCCTCCGCCGTGTCGATCTTCCGTGCCTCGGCGTAGGCCTTGGCCCTTCGCTGCCGCTCGGCGGCCTGGGCCTCTTCCTGGGCCCTGCGCCGCTCGCGCTCGGCCTCCATCGCCTGGAGCCGGGCCTCGATCTCGGCCCGGTGGGACGAGTTCGGGAAGTGGTCGAGGAACGCCCGGTACACCTCCTCGGTGTCCCGGCGGAGGGCCTGCCGGTAGGCGAGGCTCTCCCGAAGTTCGTCGGCCCGGGCTCGGGCCTGGTCGGCCTGGGGCGCGTCGGGGTGGAGTTCGAGGAACCGGACGTAGGCCTGGAGGGTGTCCTCGCGCCTGGCCTCCTCCCAGGCGGCGGCCGCCTGTTCCTCCGGGGTGGGTTCCGGCGGGGGCGGGGGCGGGGGAGGGGGCGGCGCCTCGGCCTCGGCCACGGGCTCGGGAGCCGGCGCCGGGGCCGCGGGGATTTTCACCCGTTTCTCGACCCCCTCGGGTTCGGCCGCCTGGGGCTGCGGGTTGGGCGTTGCGGCCCGGGAGGGGGAGGGCGCCGGTGGGGAGGCGGCGGGTTGGGCCCCGGCGGTCGGGAACTCTCCGAGGTACCGGAGTTTCAGCACGAACACATTCCCCTCCCGCTCGACCCCCGCGGGCTCCACCACGGGATCCGCCCGGCACAGGATCTCCAGGGTCTCGTCGAGCCGCACGCCCATGGCCAGGCGGTAGTAGTCGTGCTTCGACCCGAGGAGCCGGAAATCGGCCCGGTCGGGCCCTTCCCGAAATCCCATCTCCAGGGTGATCGAGTCCCCCTCCCGCACAATGTCGAAGTGGGCGAGTCCCGGGTTGAGTTCCTTGACCCGGTTTCGCAGTTCCATGTAGCGGCGGTTCTGGGAGTCGGAGGCGATGTCGTAGAGGGTGTCCTTGTCGAACCGGAGTGCGAGGTCCGCCGCCGGGGTCGCGGCGGCCAGGAGGAGCACCGCCAGGAGGGTCAGGATGCCGAACCCCCACGCCCGCCGGTGACCAGCCGCCGGATCTCCTCGCCGACCGCAGGCGCGGCGGACTCGTCCAGGAACACCCGGACGTACTTCTCCACCCGGTCCGCGAGATCCAGCAGGTCCTCTTTCGAATCTCCGCATCGGTCCACCGCCTCGATCATTCGCTTGGCACGCCGGCCGAAGCGCCGGCGCAACAGGTCCCGGATCTGTTCCTTTGCCGCAGCGGGGTCGGGTTCGGCGTCCGCCTCCTCCCCGGGGAGGTCGAACGAGAGGTCGCCGAAATCCTCCAACATCTCCTCCCCGTCCCCCTCGGTTGCCTCGCCTTCGGGGGGGCCGCCGTTCGACCGGCCCGCCTCGTCGAGAAGCCGGGCCGCCTCCATCACGAGGTTCGTGGGGTCCACCGTAATCGTGCGCGCCGGAGGGGGGTCGTCGCTGTTGTGGAACTGGAACTCCCCGTCCCCAATCCGGAACATCCGGTACACGGCCTCCGCACCCGCGCACCCGGGGGCCTCGGCGTGGACCACGGCCCCTCCATCGAAATAGATGGCGGCCCGGCCCTCGGGCCACACCACCCGCAGCACCCCCGTCTTCTGGCCGAAGGCGACCAGTTGGATGATGTCGGCCAGGCTGAAGTCCCGGAGTGTTCCCCGAAGTTCCACGCGGGCGCCCCTCGGAAGCGGTCCTTCCTATCCTTCGTCGCTTTGGTGCGAATTCTTGAGGGGGGGGTGCCCCGAACCGCCTCCCAGTACCGCGAGTGCCTGCCGGAGCGCCCCGTCGAGCGCGCCGGCCGCCTCCACGGCCCGGTCGAGGGCGGCGGCCACGTCGTCGAGTCCCGCGGCGCGGGCCTTCCCGGCCCAGTCCTGGTACGTCTCGGCATGGGAGGCGTTGTGCTCGATCCAGTGGGGCAGGAGGTGGTCGAGCTTGTGGCGGATGGGATGGTCCATGGAAGCCCTCGCTTGCTGGGTGGCTTGGCGGCGCGGCGGTCGGGCGGCAAACGAGCCGCCGGTCTTCCGGGCGCCCGGGCCCCGCCCCGATCGCACCCGGACCAGAAGTCCAGGCCCGACCCGGCAAAGAATCCCGTATTCTTCCGGCGCACCGCGCAACGTGTCAAGCAGAGGGGCGCACCCGGGATCTGCGCGCAGGGAAAGACCGCCGTCGGCGGGCGCCCCGGGCGCTTTCCGTCCGCGCGTCCAGCGTCCCCGCGTCCGCGCACGCACGCGCGGCGTGCGAAACCCCCCTTGCCCCGCCTCGGCCCGGTGTGGTATACACCCGGCTTCCCGCGTGGGGATGTAGCTCAGCTGGGAGAGCGCTGCGTTCGCAACGCAGAGGTCGGCGGTTCGATCCCGCTCATCTCCACCACCCGCACCAAAAAACGCCCCGGCGCCTGACGCCGGGGCGTTTTTTCGTTCGGGAGCCTCTGTCGCCCGCTACGGGGCCCTCCGACGCGGGAAGGCAACTCGTGGGAGCGCCCTCCAGGGCGCGATCCGGGCCGAAGGCCCGCAAAAAGAGCGCTCGCGGCTCGAAAGCCGCTCCCACGGTCCGGAGAAGCGGTTGCGCCGGAATCCCGAGGGCCTCCAGCGGCCTCGCCGCCCGGCCGCCTCGCAGCCTAGCCGCGGACCACCCCGGGATCCCGGGTCATCCCTTGCGGTCCGCGAACCGGGGCGTGGGGTCGGTGGGGCCGCGGTACCCGGCGAGCCCCCGTCGGCCCCTCTGGAGTTCCCGGACCCGCCGCTGGATTTCCTCCTGGGCCCGTTCGGCCGCGCACCGGGCCTCGGCGTCGGCCTGGCGGATCCGGACCGTCAGGTCCGACAGGGCCGCCAGGTGCTCGGCCAAAAGGGGAGGGGGCGCGAAATCCTGGCCCCGCAGGCCCTCGGCCTCGGCCTCGAGGTGCTCGAGTTCCCCGAGGGCCCGCCCCCGGCGGGCCATCGCGGCCTCGATGCCCGGGATGTCGAGGGCCTCGGCCGCCAGCGCCGCGGCTCGGGTGGCCTCGAGGATCTCCCGGCACAGCCGGATCTCGGCCACCAGAATCGCTTTGAGCGTCTCCCCCCGGGGATCGGCGGGTTCTCGGTTCGCGGTGTGGGCCATCGGTACGGTCCGTGAATGGGGAATAGTGGAACGGCCGCAGGTCGTTCGTCGTCGGTCGTCGGTCGTGCGTCCTTCCTCTTTCCCTCTCCCCTCGCCGGGGGGAGAAGGTCGGGAGGGCCGTCGTTGCTCCCCCCTCCCCCTGTCCCCCTCCCACGAGGGGAGGGGGAACCGCTTTGTCCCGGCAGGGATCCCCGCCGTCTGTCTCCCTCTCCCCACGAGGGGGGAGAGGGCCGGGGCGAGGGGGGCCGGCCCGCAGGGCCGTGAACCATTCACGATTTACGATTCACGATTCACGGCCTTTTCCCCGCCCTCAGCCCGTGACGCTCAGCCTCGCCCCCTCCTCGGCCACGGGCACCCGGCGGTCGAGGGCCTTCACGTCCTCGTCGGCCTCCTCGAGCTTCAGTTCCGCCCAGGCGTCCCGGAGTTCCCGGATCGCGGGCAGGATGCCCCGCACGGGCTCGGGGTCGTTCGTCAGGTTGGCCTCGGTGATCTTCTGCATGAAGAACACGTAGAGGTTCCAGAGGTTCCGGGCGATCTCGCCTCCGGCCTCCATGTTGAGCGTGCTCGCGAGTTCCTGGATCACGGCGCGGGCCTTCGTGAGCTTTTCGTGCTTGGCTTCGATCTCCCGCTTCTCCATGTGCTCGATGGCCTGGTTCAGGAACCGCAGCACCCCGTCGTAGGCCATCACGATGAGCTTCTGCTGGCTCGTCGTGGTGGCCACCTGGGTCTGCCGGTACGCCGAAGCTCCCGGTCCGTAGGTCATGAACGCCACCTCCTTGTGGGTTCTGTGAAGTGCCGTGAAGGGTGGAACGGCAGCAGGTCGTTGGTCTCAGGTCGCTGGTCGTGAACCCCTCCCCCTCCCCCTGTCCCCCTCCCACGAGGGGAGGGGGAACCGCGTTGCGCGGCAGGAAACACCTGCCCTCTGTCTCCCTCTCCCCCTCAGGGGGAGAGGGCCGGGGTGAGGGGCGGCGTCTTTCCATTGTAGGAGCCGCCTCCTGGCGGCGACCTGGCCCGAAGGGCCATGGCCTTTTAGCTTTCTAGCCTGTCCAGCTTTCCAGCCTTCTAGCCTTGCAAGAGCCGCCTCCTGACGGCGACCCGGCCCGCAGGGCCGCGACGATTCACGATTTAAGGTTTTTCCCGTCCCAACGTCCTAACGTCCTCGCGTCCCAGCGGACGCGAAGCGTCCTCACCCATTCCACTTCCAGTTTGCGTTGAGCCCCGACAGGGCGTTCACCAGGTAGTTGCCCTGGCTGTTGAACTCGTTGACCGCCTGTTCCATGCGGTAGAACTGCCCGAGCAGGCTTTCTCGCCGCTGGTCGAGCCGTTCCTCCAATTCGGCGATGTACTCGGCCATGGAGTCGATGGAGTCCTCGAGCGCCGTCTGCTTCATCCCGATCGTGCCGATCAGGGGCTGAGTGAGGCCCTGGAGGTACTCGTCGAACTGGTTCCCCACGCCCTTGGCGAAGTGGAGCGTGGTCGTGACCGAGCCCCCGGCCGCCGCGAGATCGGCGGCCGTGAGCTCCACCTTCAGAACCACCCCGCTCGTTTTCGGGTTCCCCTTGTCGCCGGTGAGCGTTTGCCCCGTGCCCGTGGCGCTCTCGCCGTTGATCGTGCCCGCCACGTCCACCCCGGTGTCCGAGTCGCCGGCCGTGAACCCCAGGTTCGCCAGGGCGTTCCCGCCCACGAGCTCCACCTTCGAGGCCGACCCGTACCGCTGGGAGGTCAGGGTGAGCATGCCCCCGCTCTCCGACACGGCGAGTTCCGTGCCGTCGGGGGCGGCCGCGTTCGCCTTGGCCTGGATCTCGGCCGCCAGGTCCGCCACCGACGTGTAGGTCTTGTGCTCCAGGGTCACCGTGAACGAGCCCGCCCCGTCGAGGGCCAGGGTGAGGGTGTCGTTGGTCGCGTCGATGGTGAGCGAGCCCACGGCCGAGGCCCCGGTCACGGCGGCCCGTTCGGCGGCCTGGGTGATGACCACGGAGTAGCCCGAGCTTGCGGGCTCCACCGTGTCCTTGCCCGCGTACACGAACGACACCTTGGCGTGCTCGGTGCGGCCCGAGGTCCGAAACAGGTTCTTCACCGCGTCCGGGTCCTGGGCCACCGCCTCCTGGAACTTGGAGGCGTCGAAACTCAGGAGCCCGTCGTCGTCGAGCTCGAGCCCCACCGACCGAAGCGAGGTGAAATCCCCGCCCGTGGCCACCGGGCTCGAGACGATGGACTGGATCCGGGTCTGGATCGTGAGAAGCGTGCGGTCCCCCATGAGGATGCCGCCCTGGTTCTTCTGGGGGTCGAAGTCGAACTGCTCCCCGATGAACCCCATGGCGGTGTTGTAGGCGTCCATGAACGCCTGGATCTTCTCCTCCACGTCCGAGGTGTCCCGGCTCATCGAGACGGTCACCTGGGTGCCCGGGCTCGCGTTCACCAGGTTCAGGGTCACCCCGGGAATCACGTCGTCGATCTGGTTCGACGACGAGGTGATCGTGATTGCGCCGGCGCCGGAGCCAAACCGGATCTGGGCGTCCTGGGCGTCCTGCACCGTGGAGGTGGTGAGCGTGAACCCCGAGGCCGCGAGGCTCACGGTGTTCGCCGTGCCGGTCTCGTCCGAGGTCACGAGGAGCCGGTACTGGGACCCGTCGTAGATCACCGAGGCCGTGGCCCCCACGTCGGCCTGGTTGATCGCGTCGGCCAGGCCCCTGAGGGTGTTGTTGGAGGCGTCCACCGTGATCTCGGCCGATTTGGCCCCCACGGTCACGGTGAGGGTGCCCGTGCCCACGGTGTCGAGGTCCGAGGCATAGCCGCCGGTGGAGATCTGGTGCGCCCGGGCGAGCTGGGTCACCTCGACGGTGTAGGTGCCGGCCTGGGCGTCGGCCGACGCCGTGGCCGTGAGGATGCTCTCGTTGGAGCTCGTGGCCGTGAGCGTGGCCCAGGTGGACGACTTCCAGATCTCCTGGGCCTGGGTCCGGAGATCGAGGAGCTTGGAGTTCACCTCCTGCCAGGCCGTGAGCTGGTTCTCCAGCCGGGCCTTCTCGGCCTCCTTCAGGATCTTCGGGCGGCTTTCGACCTCGATCAGCTTGTCCACCGTCTCGGTGGTGTTGATCCCGGTCGCAAGCCCGTCGAAACTGATCGTCCCAGGCATGGTGGAAGTCCGTTTGTCGTCGGTCGGGGCTCGTTCGTCGTGGAAAGGCCGGTGGAAGGGGTTCTACACGACCAACGACCCGCGACGAACGACCTGCGCTCCTCAGCCTTTCCTGTCCAACAGCGCCCCCACCATCTCCCCGATCTTTGCCGCGAGGTCGAGGAGCTCCTTGGGCGGGAACGTCTTGATCACCTCGGAGGTGCGGTTGTCCACCACCTGCACCATGAGCTGCTTCGCCTTGTCGTGGAGGGCGAACTGGATGTGGCTGTTGTTCGCCTTCAGGAACCCGTTCATGGCCTCCACGGCCTGGGCGAGCTCGTCGGCCGAGGGCTGGCGCTCCTCCCGGGCCGCCTCCACGGCCCGGCCCACGGCCTCCTGGGCCCGCTGGATCTCCTGGTTCTGGGCGCCCCCGCTCTGGGGCGACCCGCGGATCGCAATCTCCGTGATCGCCTGTACGTTCATGGCCTACGCCTCCATGCGCTAGGTTCCGTGAATCGTGAATCGTCGGGCGCTTCGCGCCCCGTGACGGGTGATTCGTAACGCGTAACCCGTCGCCGTCCTGTAGGAGCCGCCTCCCGGCGGCGACCCGGCCCGAAGGGCCGCAGCCTTCCAGCCTTCCAGCCTTCCAGCTTCCTAGCCTTCTAGCCTCCTAGCGCAAACCGAGGGGGGCCGAGGCCCCCCTCGGTTTGCTCACTACCTCAGGAGCTGGAGAATGTTGTTCGGGATCTGGTTGGCCTGGGCGAGCATCGCCGTGCCGGCCTGCATCATGATCTGGTACTTCGTGAACTGGGCCATCTCCAGCGTCATGTCGGTGTCGCGGATGGTGCTCTCCGCGGCCTGCAGGTTCTCGTAGCTGACCCGCAGGCTGTCGAGCTGCACCTGGAGGTTGTCGGCCTGCACCGCCCCCAGGGTGCCCCGGATGTTCGACACCTCCTCGAGGGCCTTGTCGATCACGCCCACGGCTTGGGCGATGTCGTCGGCCGAGCCGTCCTTCAGGACGAGCTTGGTCTTGAGTTCCACCACGCTCGCAAACGCGGTGACCCGGGTCTTCACGCCGTCGGCGTTCGTGTAGTAGGCGCCCTTGCCGAGGTCCGCGGCCTTCACGCTCTGGATGCCCACCTTGATGGTCTGGTTCTCGTTGGCGCCCACCTGGAACAGGAGCCCGTTGCTGTCGTCGGTGGAGAGCGTGATGTCCCCGGCCGCGACCGTCGACCCGAAGTTCACGGTGAGGGTGCCGAGTTCGCCCTCGGCCCCGGCGGTGAAGAGCACGTTCGTGTCGTTGGCCTTGAAGTTCACCGAGGCGCCGGCGTCGGACCCGTCGGCCTTCGACAGCGTGCCGGTGTACACGGTCTTCGTGACGCTGAACGTGTCGCTCTTGCTGGTTCCGTTGAACGAGACCCCGCTCAGGTCGAACGCCGTCGTGCCGCCGCCCGCGTCCCCGCTGGTCAGGTTGACGCTGGTCAGCGTCGAGCCGCTGTAGAAGGAAACGGCCGTCCCGCTGTCCAGGGACGCCTGGGCGGTGCTGGCGGTGATGTCGATCTGGAAGGTTTCGTCGTTTCCGCCGTCGAACGCGAGATCAAACTGGAGTTTCGTACCACTCACGTCGGTGAAGTTGATCGTGTCACCGCTCGTGATGGCCCCCGCACCCGTCACGTCGTTCCAAGTGGAGTTGTCGGTGCTGTACTGGAGCTTGGTGCCGCCACCGCCATTGTCCTGGGTCCGGAAGTAAATGGTGCTATAGGTGCCATCAGAATACGCGTTGGTCCCGTCTGCAGGCGTGATGTTCGAAACGGTGGCGCCCCCGGCTTCGTTGGAACTCGCAAATTTCTCGAACTCACCGCTCACCGTCAGGGTGTGGGACCCCTCGCTCAGATCCTCGGCGGTTTGTGCCGCGTCGACCACCGCGGCGCCGGTGTTCGTGAAGGTGCCCGTGGTGGTGCCCGCGGTGTCCACGGCCACGTTCAGCTTGTACGAGCCGCCCTCCAGCGTGGACTTCACCACGTCCACGTCGGTGCCGGCGTTGTCGGTGACCTGGGCGGTCAGGGCGTTCGAGCCGTCCAGGAGCTTCTTGGTGCCGAACTGGGTGTAGTTGGCGATGCGGGTGATCGAATCGATCGCCTCGCTCAATTCGTCCTGGTTCGCCTGGCGCATGGCGTCGTCGTTCACGCCCAGGTTGGCCGTGTCGATGGCGAGTTGCCGCATCTTGTCCAGGAGCTTCTGCACCTGGTCGAGCGCCGCCTCGGCCGTCTGGATCATGTTGATGGCCTTCTCCGAGTTCTTGACGGCGGCGTCGAGGCCCACGAGCTGGGCGCGCATCTTCTCGCTGATCACGAGGCCGGCCGGGTCGTCGGCGGCGCGGTTGATCCGAAGACCGCTGGAGAGCTTCTCCATGGTCTTCGACATGCGCATATCGGTCTGCTTGAGGTTCCGCCAGGCGTTCAGAGAGGTGATGTTGTTGTTGATGCTGAGGCTCATGACTTTCCTCCGTGAAAGTTGGGTTTGGGTTCTTCCGGCGTCCGTGCCGTTTTGCGAGCCGCCTTCAGGGGGGCGGCGTTCCCCCGGGAGTTCCTCGGCCCCTCCCGCGGGCCGTCTCGGCTGCTTGCGCGTCTACCCGGTTTCACCTCCTTTCGCGGCTGGGCCGGGCCGTCCGTGGCCCGGCGGGTCCGCCCGTTTCCTCCGTCTGGCCCACCGATCGGCCGGCGCGGCGGAAACCTTTAGGGGCCCCGAGAAATTTTTTGGCCCCCGCCGCCCGGCCGCATCCCACCCCATACAATCCCCGTGCCACCCCGGAAACGCGGCGATCTCGGGCCCCCGAGCCCCGTACGGGGGGCAACCCCGCCCCACCAGGGCCCCGTTTCCGGACCCCGCGCCCCATCGCCATGCCCCCCACCCCCCTCCCGTAGGAGCCACCTCCCGGTGGCGATCCGGGCCGAAGGCCCGCCCGGGGCGCCGAGCGCGCGCCCGCGGGGGTCGCCTGCGGGAGCAGGCTCCTACACGGCGGGCCGACCCGGGTTGCCGCCCCCGTAGGAGCCACCTCCCGGTGGCGACCCGGGCCGCAGGCCCGCCAAAGCGCGCCCACGGCGCCACGCCTGCCGGGAATGGAGGGAATGCGGGGCCGGGCGGGGCGGCGCTTCCGTTTCACGCCGTCTGCGGTAGGTTGCGCATCCGAGGTGGGCAACGAGGGCCTGTGACGGGGTGCCGCATGGAATCGCTTCCCCACCAATGGCGGCTGCGAAAGGGCAGGGTGTCCATCCCCGGTCAGTGGTACGCCCTGACCCTTTGCACGGCGGACCGGGCGCGTTTGTTTCCGGGCGTGGGGGAGGACACGAGGGCCGCCAGGGTGGTCCTGGGCTCGATCCGGTGGATGCACGAACGCGGGGTGTGGGAATGTTTGGCCTACTGCCTGATGCCCGACCACCTCCATCTGGTGGTCACGCTGGGCGCCGAACTCGATCTCTCGACCTGTGTGCAGCGGTTCAAAACGTTCACGTCGAGGCACATTCGTCAATTGGGGGTCGGGGGCCCCGGCGTATGGCAACGGGGCTTCTACGACCATGCTCTCAGAAAGGACGAGTCGTGGGAGGCTGTGGCCCGTTACGTGTTGGAGAACCCGGTGCGAAAGGGCCTTGTCGAAAGACCCGAGGCGTGGCCCTGGGCGGGCCTCGGCCCGCCGCCCCTGTAGGAGCCACCTCCCGGTGGCGACCCGGGCCGCAGGCCCGCCCCGGGTGCCGGGGGCCGCCCGCGGGCGGCGCCTGCAGGAGCAGGCTCCTACACGGCGGGCCGACCCGGGTTGCCGCCCCCGTAGGAGCCACCTCCCGGTGGCGACCCGGGCCGAAGGCCCGCCCAGGGCGCCGGGGCCCGCCCGCGGGGGTCGCCTGCGGGAGCAGGCTCCTACAGGGCCAAGGTGGCCGGAGGCCGACGCCGAAGGCCCATGCCCCGCTTGCCAAATCGCCCCGCGGGGGGTAGCCTGGCCAGAGATTCCGCGAACTGCCGGGAGGCGCGCGATGGACGTGGCCGAGGTCATCCAGAAGGCGATCCAGGACCTGGTGGTGCCCCAGTTCGAGACGCTCCAGCTCGGCGTGGCCGAGGTGAAGGGTGGCCTCGCCGTCACGAACCAGCGCCTCTCGGACATGCAGGTGCAGCTTGCCGACCTGAGCCGCCGGATCGACGAGACGAACAAACGGATCGACGAGACGAACAAGCGAATCGACGAGACGAACGCGCGGATCGACGCGGTGCGCACGGAGTTGACGGAGAGAATCGAGTCCGTCCGGGTCGAGTTGACGGAGAAGATCGAGTCCGTGAGGGCCGAACTGACCGAGAGAATCGAGTCCGTCCGCTCCGACCTCACCCACCGCTACGACAAGCTCTCCGAGCGGATGGACCGGCTCGGCGAGGCCATCGTGCGCCGCGACGAGTACGACCGCATCATCCGCCATATGGAGCGGCGCATCACCTCGGTCGAAAGCGAGGTCGAGCACCTCAAGAGCCGCGTCGCCTGACGGCGCCTCGGGTGAAGGGTGATCGGTGACGGGTGACGGGCCCGAGAGGTCGCCGCCCGGCGAACCGCCCCGTCCGGTCGGTGCCCAACCGTCCAGGACCAACGACCAACGACTCACGACCTACGACAAACGATCCACGATCCGCGACAAACGACCTATTACAACCCTCGGCGCTCGTCGCGCGAGTGCGGAGTCGTCAGGGGAGAATCTTGATCAGCGCGACGATCACGCCGGCTTGGGCGATGAGGAGGCCGGTGACCCACCGCACGGTGGACGCGTGGGTTCGGGCGATTTCGGCCCGGACCTGCTCGATGCTCAGGCGGTTTTCTTCGATCTGGGCGGTGAGGTCGGCGCGGACCTGCTCGATCTCCTTGGTGAGATCGGCCCGGACCCGTTCGATGCTCAGGCGGTTTTCTTCGATCCGGGCGGTGAGGTCGGCCCGGACTTGATGGATCTCCTTGGTGAGGTCGGCGCGGACATGCTCGATCTCCTTCGTGAGATCGGCCCGAAGTTGCTCGATCTCCTTCTGGAGGGCGAGCTTCGTGGTCTCCAGGTGCTCCTCGGTGGCCACGTTCGCCGGGATGCGGTGCTCCAGGCGGTCGAAGGCCTCGGCCAGCGCCCGGGCCTTGACCTCGTCGTCCTTGAACGCCTGGTAGATGTCGAGGGCGATGGACACCGAAAACGCCTCGCGGGGTGGGGAGTTTTTGGGATCACCTCGGGCCATGCTACCCGGCGGTTCCCCGGTGCGCAAGGGGGGAGAAGGCGCGCCCCGCCTGCCGGCGTTTTGGCGCTCCGGAGTTCGGTCTACCCCGGGAATCCCTTGCTCGGACGAACCCCGGGATTCACGGTTCCAGACGCCGGATTCCCCGGAGGCGATCGGCGTGCTTCTTGTCGAACGAGTAGAGATCCTCGATCCCCAGGTGTTCCATGAGGGCGGCGATGTAGCCGTCGACAAAATCGATGTTCAGCGTTTCGTAATGGTCGAGTGCCCGGGCGACCAGGTTTCCGTTGACCACCTCAAGGCCCGGAGTGGCCAAAATTCCGCGCACGAGGGGGGCCACCTCGGCCCTCCCGAGGCCGTAGTACGACTCCAGCACCCACACGATCTCGGCGATCACCATCTCCGCCGTGACCAACCTCACCTCGCCGTCCTGGGCTTGGTCCAGGAGGCGTTCCACGCGGTCGGCCTTCGCCGGATCATCGTTCGTGAGGTAGCGGAGGAACAGGTTCGTGTCGACGAACACCCGGGTCACGCCGTTTCCTCCGTCACCCGCCGGGCCACCGCGTGTTTGGCGCGGGCGCGCTCCTCTTCGAAATCGCCCGTCCCCTTCGGAGGCACGGCACCCCTCAGGTCCCGCAGGGTTTTCACGGGTTGTAGAACCACGCGGCCGTCTTCCAGCACGAACTCCACGCGATCGCGGGGGCCGATCCGGAGGAAGTCACGGATCGGCTTGGGGATGGTCACCTGGCCTTTTGCGGTCACCGTTACAGGCATGCTCCTTACCTCCCGCCGAAGTACTACCCTCATCCTAGGGTGCCCCTTGGTGGGGGTCAAGGGCGCCTGGCCGCTGCGGTAAGGCCTCGGCCCGGGGCGGAGCGAAACGGGTCGTGCGAGTCCACGAGGCCGCCACCGGCACCCGCGATCCACGACCAACGACCTGCGACCTACGACGAACGACCCACGACCCACGACCAACGACCTGCGACCCCCGGCCTTTGCCTAGAATTCTTCGAAACTATTCCTCCCCGCCCCCGTACTCCGGCTTCGGCCCGTTCCTCGGGGGGTGTCCCCGCCGACGGGTTGTGATGAAATTCACGCCCCGCACCGTTCACTCGCGGTTCCAAGGAGTCCCTTGAGCCTCCTGCCCATCGCGTTTGCCTGCGCACTCGCCTTGCTGCTCGCCCGGAGTCTCCGCCGCGACGAGGTCCACGGGCCTCGGGCCCGGCCCCAGGTGATTCTTCTGCTGGACGCCCCCCCCGCCCGCCGCTCTTTCGGCGGTTGCGTGAAATTGCGCAGCACTGGGGGAAATCGCCGGTTGTGCGAGCTGGGGCAACCTTCTACGATGTTGCTACTCCGTGATACGGACGACGGAGACGGGTGCCCACGGAGGAACAAGGAGGGGGCTGCCGCCCGTTCGCTAAACCCTCTGCCCCGCGAGGACACCTGACCTTGCCCATCGCTCATCCTTCCGGCGTGCACGAAGTTTGCAACTTCGGGAGTGTGGAGGTGGTTCGTGACTGACCGCGCCGGTGTCGGTCCGCTGCCTCCACCCTGCCCAGTGGGGTTCCTCTACCTCACCGCGTTCGTGTGCGGCGGCCTCATCATGGTGGTCGAGATCCTGGGAGCCCGCGTCCTGGGGCCCCTTTTCGGCGTGGGGCTTTTCGTCTGGACCGCCCAGATTGCCGTGGCCATGGTCGCGCTCGCAGCCGGCTACGCCCTGGGAGGGGTTCTCACCGATCGCCGGGAGGACGCGGACGTCCTGTTCGGCCTGGTGGCCGCCTCGGCCCTCTGGCTGTTCCTCGTGCCCCACCTCAAGAATGCTGTTCTCCCCTGGGGCCTAGGGTTCGGGTTGCGCGGGGGTGCCCTCGTGTCGGCCTCGGTGCTGTTTGGCCCGCCGCTCCTTTGCCTGGGCTGCGTGTCGCCCGGCGTCATCCGCCTGGCGGCGCGGCGACTCGAGCGGGTGGGGCGCACGGCCGGTGGGGTGTACGCGCTGTCCACCGTGGGAAGCGTTCTCGGGACCGTGCTTACCGGGTTCGTGCTCATCGGAGCCTTCGGGGTCTCAAGGATTTTCTATCTCTCGGGCGCGGTACTGCTCGGGCTGTGCGGCTGGTATCTCTTTCTCAGAAAGCGGCCCGGGTTTGCCGCCGTGTGCCTCCTGGCGGCGGCTGGCGCGGCCCTGTGGCCGGCCCGGCCGGCGCCCGGAAAGGTGGAACGGGTGCTGCCGTCCGGCACGGTCGCCGCCCTGCTGGACGCCCGCAGTGGCCTCTACGGGGAGGTCCGGGTCATCGAGTACCGGTACGGCCCCAAAGCGGTGCGGGAACTCACCATCGACGGCCTGATCCAGGGGGGCATGGACCCCGCGTCCGGCCTGCCGGTGTACGAGTACCTCTACCTCATGGAGCGCATCCCCCGGGCCATCCGGCCCCAGGGGCGGCGCTGCCTGGTGCTCGGGTTGGGCGCGGGCCTGGTGCCCCGGCTCTACGAGGCAGCGGGCGTGCAGGCCGACGCGGTGGAACTCGATCCCAACGTGCTCGACCTGGCGCGCCGGCACTTCGGGTTTCGAACGGCCGGGAGGGTGTTCCTCGAGGACGCCCGGGTTCATCTCGGCCGCTCCGATGACCGATACGACTACGTCGTCGTGGACGTCTTCAACGGCGACGGCGTTCCGGCCCACATGGTCACCCTCGAGGCATTCCGCCAGGCCAAGGCGCGGCTCGTGCCCGGCGGGGTGCTGGCCCTCAACTTTCACGGCCGGCTGGACCTGGAGCGGGGCGGCACCGCCGCGGTGGCCCGCACCCTGGCCCGGGTGTTCGAGAACGTGGACCTCTATCCCACCTTCGACCCCAGCCGGCACGAGCACGGAAACGTTGCCATTATCGGCTACGACGGGCCGCCCGCCCCCGTGGGCCCCGAGGTCCTACGGGGCCGGCCGATCCACCCCATCGCCCTGGCGGGCCTCAACGGGTTTTGGACCCGTCGGGTGTCGGTTCGGGGGCGAAAGCTCCCGGGGCCCGTCCTGACCGACGAACACAACCCCATCGACCTCATGGACCTTGGCTTGCGCGAGGCGGTTCGCCGGAGACTGCTTGACGACACGCCATGGGACCTACTCATCGACTAGGAGGTGAGACGCATGGCGCAGAGGATACGCTTGTCGCTGGTTTTGCTGGCCATCTTGGCGATTTCAGGCGGGGCCGCTCTGGGAGGCCAGGCCGACGCGTCCGAAACGGGGGGGAAAGAGGAAGCGCCGCCCCGGACGGAAGAACAGGCTCCTCCCATCGACCCGGATACCCCCATTTTGCGGATCAACGGCCGGGACATCGGGGAGATCTGGTACGAGCGGGCGCTTGCTGAAACCGCAGCCGAACTCCAAGGGGCGTCGGAGGCCCACGGGGTGGACAACAAGATGATTCGTGAAAAGGCCATGGAGCGCCTGGTGGAGCAGGAGCTCCTCTACGATCTGGCCATGCGCGAGGAGATCCCGGGGCTGGACGAGGAGGTGGAGCGCAGGTTCCAGTCCTTCGTGGAGCGCGTGGGCGGGCCGGAGGCGTTCGAGCGCCAGGCGGCTCTCCAGCGCCTCAACGAGGAACGGGTGCGGCACATCATCCGCCGCGAACTGGCGAACTCGTGGTATGTGGAGAACGTGATCGGCCGGGATGTCGAGGTGACCGAGGACGAGGCCCGCTCCTATTACGAGGCGAACAAGAAGAAGTACGTCCACCCCGAGGAACGAAAGATCTACGGAATCTTGGCCGCAGGGAGCCGAGGCAAGGAGGCCGCCCTCCAACGCCTCGAGGAGGTTCGCGAGCGATTCGAAAAAGGGGAGGGCTTCGCCCCTCTGGCGAGGGAGTTCTCCGACGAGCCCTCGAGCCGGCTCCAAGGCGGGTTCATGGGCTACCGCACCCGGGACGACCTTCCTCCCGAGGTGGCCGAGGCCTGTTTCTCCGTAGAGCCCGGGGAACTGACCCCCGTGGTGGAAACCCGGTTCGGCTACCACATGTTCTTAGTGACCGAGGTGGTTCCCCCCGAGAATCGCTCGTTCGAGGAGGTCCGGGAGGAGGCGTTCGCCAACGCCCGCCGGATCAAGCTGCGACGGGCCGTGGAAAGGACCCTGAAGCAGGCCGGCCGGGAGGCCAAGGTGGAGGTGCTGCTGCCCCACTGAGCGCGGGGCGGTTTCCCCGTTGGTGATTTGGCGCACATGGGGGTGGGCGATTTCACGCTTGGGGTTGGGGACTCACGTTTCGGCCGCGAGAAAAAGTTGTTGCACTTTCGGAAGGTTGCCATCACGGTGCCGGCGCGGCCCGGGTGGCAGAGGTCTTGCATGGACGTCCACCCGGCCGGTGCTGCGCACCGGCCCCAGTGAGGAGAAGGGATGAACATTTCGGCTTGTTTTCGAAGTTTGGCGGGGGTCGGCGCGCTGGTCGCGCTGCTCGCCGCGTCTGCCGTCGCCGGGGCGCGGGGCGGAGCCCCCGACGAGGTGGTGGCCCGGGTGGGCGGCGAGCCCATCTACAGGGAGGAGGTCCTCCATCTGGCCCGGTTCGAACTCGGGCTGGAGCGCGACGAGGTGAAGGGGGCCCGGTACCTGGACGCCCTCAAGAAGGCGGTCACGAATCACGCGGTCTTCCGGCTGGTGCAGAAGGAGGCGCCGGAGCTCCTTCCGCACGCGGAGCGGGCGGCCACCTTGGCTGCGGCGCGCGATTACTACCGGGCCTACTATGCCCGGGTGGCCATGCCGGCGGCGCGGGAGCGCATGACGCTGGAGAAGGTGATCGAGAAGATTCCCGAACGCGAGGACCTTGCGTACATCTTCCAGATCACCATGTCCGACCGGACCGAGTTGGAGCGGATCCGGGAGCGGATTGTGGCGGGTGAACTCACCTTCGAGAACGCGGCGCGGTCCTTCAGCGAGGGGATCACGGCCCGGGTGGGGGGCGAGGTGGGCGGCATCAAGCGCACCGACGACCGGTACTATCCGGAAACCCTCCGCCTGATTTTCGACGAGACCCCGGTGGGGGAGATAACCCCTGTGGTCAAGGAGCGGCTCGGGTACGCCGTGTTCTGGGTGAAGGACCGGAAAACCGCCGAGGAGGTCCGCCGGGCCGAGGCCGAAAGCGTGCTCGGCGATTACGTGGAAGCCGACGCGAAGGCGTACTGCTGGGACCGGGTCCACGAATACGACCATGCCCACGCCGACACCGAACTCTACGTCACCGAGGCCGAGGCCCAGGCGTTCGTGGACGACCCGGACCGGGTGGCCCTGCGGGTGGACGGGGTGGCCTACACGGTGCGCGACCTCCTGGCGCGGTCGGGCGGTTCCGTGCACAGCCTAAAGGATATCACCACGATTGCCGAAAACTCCTTTCGTGACCTGATCCTCATGAAGCTCTTCGTGGACCGGTTCGGGGAGCACGAGGCGTTCACCCATCGCAAAAATGCGCTGCTCAAACACTACGCGGTCCGGCTGTGGTTCCGGGAGAAAACGGACGATCTCACGGTCAGCGAGGAAGAAGTGGACCGGTACCTGGCCGAGCACCAGGACAAGTACGCCCTCCCGGAACGGGCCGACCTCGGCGTAATCTACGTGAAAACCGAAAAACGGCTCGACCAGGTGCTGGAGCGGCTCAAGGTCGAGGACTTCGAGACCGTCGCAAAGGGCTGGAGCCAGGACAAGAGGCTGGCCGCCAAGGGCGGACGGGTCGGCGTGGTGCCCCTGCGCGGGGTCGAGGGCGATCTGTCCTCGGTGGCCCCGGGCACGGTGCTCGACCCGGTGTACATCGACCAGGGCGAGGCCCCCGGCTACTACGTGTTCAAGCTCTACCGGTACTACCCGGCCGAACAGGGCACCCGGGAGAACCTGGGGGAGGAGGTGATCGGCGGGGTCCGGTCGATGATCATGGCCGAAAAGCGCAAAGAGAGGCTGAGCGCCCTTGTGGAGCGGGCGCGCAGCGGGGTGGAGATCGAGTTGCTCGGAGACGTTCTCTGAGCGGGGGAACGGAAGGCGGTTCACCTTTTTCGTACGGAGTGAGGCGATGAAACAACAGGCTCGGTGGATGTGGGGACTCGGGGTTCTTCTGTTGGTGCTGGGGATGGGGCTCGGGGCCGGGGTCCGGCCGGCGCAGGCCGCGGCGGGGCCGAACTGGATGCCCAATTTCCCGATGCGCCTTGGGGCTGCGGGGGCCATGGGCATGTGGATGCCGGTTCCGGGCGCCTCGGAGTACAAAGTTTACCGCAAGATCGGCCAGGGCGAGTGGGAGGTGGTGTACAAGGGGCCCATGAACAACTTCCAGGACCCGACGGCGCCGGCCGACCAGGACGTGGCCTACAAGGTCACGGCCGTGGTGGGCGGGGCCGAGACCGACCCCTCGCCGGTGGCCGTGCTGAAGGGGCAGAAGCCCATCGAGCCGCCCAAGGAGCTCACGTTCCGGCTCGACGCCATCAACAAGGCGGTCCACCTCCGCTGGGGGCTATCGGAGGGCGCGTCGTTCTATAACGTGTACCGGGCCGACGCCCCGGACCAGGCCGGGACCCTGCTCGGCTCGGTGCAGGAGCCCAAGCACACCGATGCCAAGGTGGAGGACGGCAAGACGTACTACTACTTCGTCACCGCGGTGAGCACCACCGGGCAGGAGTCGAAGCGCGGGGAACCGCTCAAGGTCGAGGTCAAGTTCCCGAAGATCCAGCAGGTCAAGCAGTTCGAGTTCAAGGCCATCGTGATGAAGCTCGTCAAGACCACCCGGGGCGAGGAGTTTGACGAGTTCCAGAACCCGAGCGACATCCTGTTCCACAACGGCCGACTCTACGTGGCCTGCCAGGACGGCGTCCAGGTCTTGGACGCGGACGGCAACTACCTCGAGCGACTGCCGCTTCTCCAGGAGAAGGTGGGGAGCCGGGAGTGGAGCCGACCGTGGATGATGGGCGTGTCGGCTGACGGGAACCTGCTGTTCTCGTTTCTGGGTGACACGGCCATCCGGGAGGTGAACCCGGCCGGTGATGCGCTCGTGCGCGAAATCGTCGTGCCCCCGATGGAGGGAATGCGCGACAAACCCGGTCCGGTGGGCATCGCCCAGGCTCCGGATGGTGCGCTCTGGGTGGTGGACGGTAACTATGGTCTGCTGGAGATCTTCTCCCGAGGCGCGACGGAACCGGAACGCGTGGGATTCCCGAGGGTGTCCAGCGAGAAGTACGATCCGGCGAAGCACGGAGACCGGTTCATCGCCCCGTCCCGCCCGCGATTTCTGCCCGCGTTTCCGGACTGGATGTTCGTGTTGGAATCAGGGGAGGGGCGCCTCAGCGCCGTGGACCTCCAGGAACACAAGAAGGTGTTCTCGATTCTCGGAATCGGCGGGGCCAGAAACCAGGTGTCGCAGCTTTCGGATTTCTCGCCTTACGACGACTCTTCGATCCTGATCGTGGACTCGCTGCGGGGCGAGATCAAACAGGTGAAGGTGACGAAGCCGGGCGACGACACGAACGGGGACTACCTGGCGAACCTCGTCGACGATCCGGAAGGGAAAACACCAAAGCTCCAGTCCATGTCAGCGAATCCGACCATTGTGCAGTTCGACCCGCAGCGACGCCGTTTGTACGTGTTGTCGGTGCAGGGTAAGGAAGTGGCCGTCTACGACCTGCCCTGACGGCAGGGGACCCGGGGTGCGGCCGCGCGAGGCCCCTCCCACCGGCGCGAAAGGAGGTTAGAGGCGAAGCGATCCACCACAAGCGGGCTGGGCCGGGCCCGCGGACAAAGTCTTGAGACGGGGCCGAGGCGGCCGAGGCCGCAGGCCCACCCCATGTGAACCGCGGGTTCAACCATGAACAGAGGAGGAAAAGCCGTGAAAACGATGAGGATCCTTCTGGCCGGAGCCGCGGCCGCCGTGCTGGCCGCTGCCTCGGCGAACGCGGCGGTCAACGGGAGCCACCACGACCTGAGCGCCTACCAGGGCGCCACCGAGGTGTGCCTGTACTGCCACGGCGTGCTCGACACCACGGCCGCCACCGGGAACTACGGGAACGTCGGCGAACTGTGCCTGTCGCGCTGCCACCGCGGCGGCACGGCCTATGTCACTACGGCGACGGTGGTTCCGGAAATCGCGGCCACGCTCGATGAGAGCGGAACGGTGGTACCCGTCTCCTACAGCGTGAACGCCGTCAACGTGACGAACGGGTTCGCCCACGGGCTCAACCCCGCCGACCTGCTCGTGTCGACCACGGGCGCCCAAGTCACCTTCGACGCCGTCGGGCAGGGGCTGCCCTACGGCACGGCCACCCAGCTCGAGTGCACGAGCTGCCACAACGTGCACGACAACACGAACACCCCGTTCCTGCAGCTGGACCTCTTCACCGGCGGCCCCGGCGGCGAGAGCTTCTGCGAGGCCTGCCACACCGACCGCGGGAACAGCTGGGTGGGCGGTGAGGCCGCCCCCAACGGCGAGCACCCGGTGAACTTCGCGCTGATTCTGAACGCCAACGTGGGAACCAGCGCCGGAAACCGCACGAACGCCGAGCGCTACGGCCGGTACATCAACCTCGACGGGAACATCTTCGACGTGGCCACCGCGAACGGCGCGGCCCTGAACGACCCGGCCCAGCACTACACGCCCGGCGGCAAGGTGAGCACCTGGGCGAACGCCGCGGGCGGCGAGACCTTCGGGTGCTACACCTGCCACGGCGTGCACGTGCCCACCAACGACCGGCCGGGTCAGCCGAACCTGATCCTGCGGGACGCCGTGAGCGCTGACGGCACCTGGAACCCGATCTGCGTGGGCTGCCACGGTACCGACGCCACCGGCGTCGACGACCCGAACCCCGGCACCACGGCCTACTACCACCCGGTGGGGTCGGCGGCAAACGCTGGCACGGCTGGCGCCGGCAACATCTACACCTACACCACGAGCACCGGGAACTTCTCGTTCCAGGTGGACCTCTCGGCCATCAACGCGGCGTCGGGTGGGGGCCAGAACGGCATCGCCGACAACGTGGTGGGGATCGAAGGCACCACCGGAAAGCCCCGCTGCGGCTCCTGCCACGACGTGCACGGCGGCATCAACAACTCCATGGCCCTGGTGGACCTCGATGGCGCCCGCGACGGCGCGTTCACCGGCAAGATCTGCGACGCCTGCCACACCGGCGTGGGCCTGCCCGACGTGGCCGACAACGCGGGCAGCGCGGGTGAGCCGGCCAACAGCCACCACCGCACCAGGACGGGTGACTGGGGTACCGCCACGGTCACGGACGCCGACGGCGACACCCTGAACCTCGACGGCACGAACGCGGCCTCCTGGCTCACCGCGGCCGACCACGCGAACGGCCTCGGCTGCGCCGACTGCCACGTGTTCCCGACGGCGGGCGGGTCCACCCACAGCACGGCCCACAACTGGTAAGGAGGATGGGGATCATGAAGACGAAACAGGTACTTGCGGTGCTTTGCGCGTCGCTTCTGGCGGCGCCCGCCCTGGCCGGCATCAACCCCGCCGACCCGGGGCTCCCGACGGCCGATACGTCTAACAACAACGGTGCGTCCACCTACACGGGCTTCACGGCCACGAACAACCAGGCCTCGGCCATGTGCGTGGACTGCCACACCGTGCAGCCCAAGGCCGGCGGGTCCCACTTCGTGAACCCGACCAGCACGGGCGGCTTGACGAACTCCGGCGGCTCCGGCATCGACAACACCGGCGCCATCGCGGCCCGGGACAACGGCGCCTACTTCAAGATCTCGCTCTGGAGCACGAACGGCTCCACCGGCGCGGCCACCTACTCGAAGTACGCCGACACCTCCGTGCCGGCGAGCTATGTCCCGGACAACACCGTGGCCGGGGTCACCACGGCCACCCTGCAGGCCACGGCGTCGAACTACGCCGGCTACGATATCGTCTGCGAGAGTTGCCACAACATCGTGATCAACGACGCGGGCGGAAACAATCTGCTCGAGGCCCAGGCCAACAACGAGTGGGAGGACACCCCGGTGGCCGACCTGTGCGTGGGCTGCCACGGGTTCATGTACACCGCGGCCGTGGACCAGTCGGCCAGCGGTCTGGCGAACTGGGGCGACGCCCGGAACACGAATGAGGTCTCGGGCGGCCGGAAGGGCAACAACGAGTACCACTGGGTCAAGGGCGTGGCCCGGCCCCAGAACCACCACGTGATGACCGGCGACGTGATCGACGCTACCCAGGCGGGGCTCATGGTGCTCTGGACCGACAACGACGTGGTGAGCTACACGGACAGCCCGATCAGCAACACCTCGACGCAGGGCACTTACCCCCAGAAGGCCACCTGGGACAACGGTCTCACCAAGCCCTCGGGCGGCGGCCTCACCTGCACGAACTGCCACGCTCCCGCCCACGGCCAGGGCGCGAGCCCGGCCGCGTCGATCCTGCGGAACGCCACCTACACGGCGGCGCCCACGGCGCTGGGGCCGATCTCCCGGATCAGCGACCGGGGCGGCTGGAAGAAGATCGACGACCTGACCTACTGCGGCCAGTGCCACCAGTAGCGGGGGTCGCGGAAGCGTAAGCGGCGTGCCAACGAGGGGCCCCTGCGGGGCAGGGGCCCCGGTTTTCCAACCCGACGGGAGGTAGCGAGCATGCGCAAACTGTTCACGATGCTGGTGGGGGCGCTGGCGGTGGTTGCGGTGGGGACGGCTGGTCTAGCCCAGGAGGGGCCGAAGTACGGTACCAACGTGGGCGACGTGGCCAAACCGGTGAAGATCCACACCATGGACGGCGACGAGTTCGACACGGGCAAGATCGAGGAGAAGACCCTGTTCGTGTTCGTGAACTCGATCTGCGGGTTGTGCGCCAAAGAGATGAAGGACCTCGCCAAGAACGCCGACAGCCTCAAGAAGGTGAAGGTGTACCTGGTGAGCGTGGACCAGAACAAAGAGCGGGCCATGAAGGTGTACGAGAAGTTCCAGAAGCTGTTCGGTCTGCTCCACGACCCGGAGTATTCGTTCGGCGAGGCCGTGGGGCTCTACGCCACCCCGTCCACCCTGCTTCTCGACAAGGGCGGGAAGATCCTGTTCAAGAAGACCGGGTACCGGGGCGACGTGGACGAGATTCTGAAGGCGCTCTAGCCCAGCGACCGGATCGACGCGGAACGGAAGGGGCCCGAACGGGCCCCTTCCTGTTTGGGGGGGCGTTCTGCTAAGGTGGGGGCGAAACTTCCGGGGTGCCGGCGGGGTACAAGGGCCGTGGGTTGCCGGGAAACAGTTTTGGCGTAGGGAACGGAGGGGTCCGCATCATGATCTCGCGATGGCTCGTGTGGGGCGCAGTGGCATTGGCCGCGCCGGCCTGGGCAGGGCTCAACCCGGCGAACCCGGGGTTGCCCAACGCCCAGGCCTATGGAACCACCTACGGGAACAACGCGGCCTCGGCCCTCTGTGTGGACTGCCACACGGCCAATCCCAAGCCGAACGGCGGCACCCATTTCGTGACCCACCACGACGGCGCCTCGGTGCGCACCACCCAGAACACCACGTACGAAAAAACCGACGCTTGGAGCGGCGGCGCCTCGTATCTCTCGAAGTACGCCGTTCCCTCCCCCCCGAACCCCTCGGCCCAGTCGGTCACGGGTCAGACCGGGGAGATCATCTGCGAGTCGTGCCACAACCTGGTCAAGAACGCGGCCGGCGGGAACAACCTGCTGGAGGCCTTCGGCCGCGATCTCGACCCCTCGGCCCTGTGCGAGGGATGCCACGCGGCCCAGGCCGGGGGGCCGCCGGCGCATCACCCGATGACCGGCGACACGGTGGGCCCCGACGACGACGACCCCAATAGCCACACCCTGAACACCGGGCATACCTCCCACGTGCGCTCCACCCCCACGGCGGGAAGCGAGGTGACCTATCCGGCGGCGAACGCCGTGAACTGCGCCTCGTGCCATTGGCCCCACGGGGCCCAGGTGCAGACCGGGGCCCGGATCCTGAAGCGGGGCTGGTCGGCCGTGACCTCGATCCCGGGCGTGGCCGGGCAGCCGGTCAATGTGATCTATTACGACAACGTGCCCGAGCCGGGCGACACGGCGGGCTCGGTGAAGCAGTGGAACACCGGCGACACGGTGCCGGGGATCGACCGGCAGGTGGACGTGGAGGCGGCCGCGGGCGCGGGCAAGCGCCTGGTGGCCAACCCGGACCCGCTGTGCGACGCGTGCCACACGGCCAACGACTGAGGGAGGGGCCCATGCGGGGGAGACTGGTTTGGGCGCTCGCCGGCGCCCTCTGGGCCGCCGCGGCCGGGGCGGCCATCAACCCGGCGGACCCGGGGCTGGCCAAGGCCGACGCTTACGGCGAGAAGGGGATCCCGAACAACGGGGCGTCGGCCCTGTGCGTGGAGTGCCACACGGAGAACCCCACGCCCGGGAAGGGCACCCATTTCGTCCTGAACGCGCTCACCGGTACGCTCCGACGCACGAACTCCGGCGGCGGGTGGCCCGACGCCATGTGGGGGGTGAGGGACGCGGGCGAGTTCTTCAAGATCACCCCCTGGCTCGAGGAGGACTGGGGGAACGGCGGGTCGTCGAAGTACGGCGACGCCGACACCTGGGAATCGGTGGTCTACACCGGGGGGGAGGCGGTGATCGCGGCCGAGGCCTGCCGGTCCGAGACGAACCCGGCGGCCATGGGGGCGCTGGAGCTCATCTGCGAGTCGTGCCACAACCTCCGGGTAAACATCGAGGGGCGCTACAACCTCCTCGCCAAGGTCACCAGTTCCCCCGTTCCCGACGATACGGTGGAGGGGGGGCACGCGCCCCTTTGCGTGGGCTGCCACGGGTTCCTGTACCAGGACGACGGGGGCGAGGCCAACTCGCTCCATTCCAACTGGAACGACCCCCGGAACTGGAGCCACGTGGCCGGGCGCCGGCGGGGGAACAACGAGCGCCACTACATCCGGGGGATCGCGAAGCCCCGGAACCACCACGTGATGACCGGGGACGTGATCGACTTCCCCCTGGCCGAGGCCGGGCTCCTGGTGCGGGACGTGGATGTGCTCAGCCCCAACATGGTGAGCAAGCCGATCCGGACCGATTCGCGCAAGGGCACCATGCCGATCCGGGAGGTGCCCCTTCCCCCCATCGTGCTCCCGAGCGACCCCTACAACCTCCACTGCGTCACCTGCCACGCCCCCGGGCACGGGGGCGATCCCTCCATGGGGGCGGCGATCCTGAGGGGGGAGAACCTGGGCGGGAAGGATCGCGGTCTCGGGATCGACCGGATTTTTGACGGCAAGGAGTGGGGCCGGTACGCAGACGTGAAGTTCTGCGGGAGCTGCCATGAGTAGGGGAGGGGCCGTGAAACGGATCGCTGTGGGTGCCGTCGTGGGACTGGCCGCTTTTGGGGCGGCGGGAGCCCGGGCCGGGGTGGAGGGCACCCACCACGACATGCGCATCTACAACCTGGCCGAGGAAAAGAGCGTGTGCGCGTACTGCCACGTGCCCCACCGGGCCTCGTCGGAGGAGAGCCTGCTCGCCCGGGAGGGGGTGTACGTGTCGGAGCTCGGCCGGGTGGGGGCGTTTTGCTACACCTGTCACGACGGCACCGTGGTGCCCACGGCCCTGGTGGAGGCGCCCGACGGCACCCTGGGCATCGAGGCCCTGACCCGCTCCCACGGGCTTGACATCGACGACTTATCGGCGGCGACGGGCGGGCTGGAGGGGCGGGCCAACGTGGAGGCGAGCGGGCTCGTGCCTCCGGACCCGGAGACTGGGGCCCTTCCGTCCCGCATGGAGTGCACGGCTTGCCACGACCCCCATTCCGACCAAAACCCGCCGTTCCTGAAGGTTCCGATCGAGGAGCTCTGCCAGCGGTGCCACTCGGGCGGCGACCGGGCGGGAGACGGGCGGTGGACCGCCGTGGAGGACACGGGGGGCCGGAACCGGGCCCACCCGGTGGGGATGCCTGTGGTCTTCTCCGGGGCCGAGCGGGTGAGGCCCGATCTCCCGGGCCCCGAGATGGCGTTCAACGCCGTGGACCCGCGCCTTCGGGTCCCCGGTTTGGGGCCCGAGGAGCGGGCGGATCCGGCACGCCACTGGACGACCGGGGGGCACCTGGCCGGGTTCGGTGACGACCCGCCCCAGGGGGGCGTCATGTGCTCCACGTGCCACAGCGCCCACAGCGTGAAGGAGAACCTGCTGGTGATCGAGGCCTACGACACGGCCTCGGGCACGGACCCCCTTTGCGCCGGATGCCACGGCGAGGAGGGTAAGCCCCAGAACCCGGGCGGCACGCTCTATTACCATCCGGTGCAGGACGAGGCCGTTCCCCCGTGGGAGACCTCGACCGTGCCCCACAGGGGGCTCGACATCGCGATTCCCCCGGAGTGGCCCGTGGCCGACGGCGGAGGGCTCCTGTGCGCCACCTGCCACCGGATGCATCAGGGCCGCCCGGGATCGCGGTGCCTCCGGGCCGAGGATCGTGGAAAAAAATACCTTTGCGACGTGTGCCACCTGCCCAACGACGATGTCTCGGGCGAGAACGCCCACCACCTCACATCGGCGGAGGACCTGAGCGCGTTTCTCCAGGGGCGGGAGCTCTCCTGGTACGCCGCGCCGGGGGAACCGGGCGACCTATCGGACGGGCTCACCTGCATCGACTGCCACGTGGGGCTCGCCAAGAGCGCCCACAACTGGTGAGGGGGAGACCGTTCGGATGGGTGGACGGATTGACGTGTGGACGCGGAGGGCCCTCGGGGCCGTTTTGTGCCTGGGGCTCGCGGGGGCGTTGCTCCTTTCCCTCAACGCCGGCGCGGCGGAGCTTTCGTGGCAACCGGGGTTTCCCATGCGGGCGGGGAACCAGGTGCTCCTTATGTGGCTCCCGGTGCCCGGTGCCCAGACCTACCGGGTGGTCCGGCGGGACCTGCGCACCCGGGAGGAGCGGACCTGGACGGTGACCGCGCCCCAGCACGTGGACCCCGAGGCGCCGCCCACGGCCACATACCTCTACACCGTCGAGGCCCTGGGGCCGGCCGGCGCTGTGCTCGCCACGTCGGAGCCCAAGAAGCTCGAGGGGTTCCGGCCCCTGGAACCGCCGGAGTGGGGCGGTCACTACGTGGAGGGCCGGAGCGTCCATCTAGTGTGGGGCGCCGTGGAGGGGGCGGTGTTCTACAACCTCTACCGGTCCAAACAGGGGGAGGAACCGGCGCTCCTCGCCTCGGTCCAGGACGTGAAGTACGTGGACGCCACGGTGGAGCCCGGTGCGACCTACACCTACACGGTGCGCGCCGTGGGGCTCCAGAGCCAGGAGTCGGCCGACTCGAAGCCCCTCTCCGTGCGGGTGGGGGAGGCCGGGGCGGCCGAGGGGGAGGCCAAGGCAACGCGGCGCACGGTGGAGGTGGCGGCGGTGTTCCGGGAGACCACCGCCTACCGCCTGAGGGAGCCCACGGATTTGACCTGGAGCGACCGGACGCTCTTCGTGACCGACCTGGGGAGCCGGTCGGTCGTGGCGCTCGACGGCGACGGGAACTTTCTCTACCGCTTTGCCACAGAGCCCCCGGGGTACGAGGGGGCCTGGGGCATCCCCTGGGGCATCGGAGTTTCGGACGACGGTGAGCGGATCGCGGTGACGTTCCTGCGGTCGCCCAACGTGCGGGTGTTTTCCCGCACCGGGGATCTCCTCTTGGACGTTCCCGTGCCGCCCCCCAAAGGGTACGAGGACTACCCCAAGCCGCCCCAGCCCATGGACGTGGCGCTGGACGCCGAGGGCGGCCTCTGGGTGACCGAGTACACCTTCGCCCAGGTGGTCCACCTGGGCCGGTCCGGCCGGGAGATCGGCCGGACCGGTATCCCTCGGCCTGCCGACGATGCCGGACCGTTCCGGAGCCCGACGTTCCTGGCGGCCCACACCCCCATGGGGCGGGTGGTCGTGGTGGATAGCCTGCTCGCGCGGCTTTTCGTGCTGGACCGGGACGGCCAGGTGGTGATCGACTGGACCCGAACCAAAACCCTGGAGGGTCCCCTGGATCTCCCCAAGGGAGTGTGCGTGACCCCCGCGGGCGACCTCCTGGTGGTGGACGGCATCCGCTCGAGCCTCCAGACCTTCTCGCTTTCTGGCGAGATCCGCGAGGTGTTCTACTCCCGCGACAAGGACTACCTCGACCTCCGGGGTCTCGTGTCGGCCGCCGTGGACCCCCGCACCGGCGACCTCTTTGCGCTCTCCAAGGTGGACAGCGCGATCTACCGGCTCCGCATCGTGCCGTGACGGTGGACCGGTCACGGGTGATTCCTTCAGTGACACGTGATCCGTGACGAGTGACGGGTTGTCGGCCCCAGGCGCACGAGCAACCACCTGCGGCCGACGAGCCGCAGGATGCCCCCCGTTCTTGGGGGGCTCACGCCACGCCCGCACCGCGCGCAGCGTTGTGGAGACGGGACCGGTGACGGGTGACGGGTGACGGACAGCGGGGCGTAAGGCGGCCGGTCCACGACGAACGGCCTGTTTCGGGGTGGGCTCGGGCTGGGGCCGCGTCGTCAGGGGAGAATCTTGATCAGCGCGACGATCACGCCGGCCTGGGCGATGAGGAGGCCGGTGACCCACCGCAGGGTGGACGCGTGGGTCCGGGCGATTTCGCCCCGGACCTTTTCGATCTCGACGGAGAGATCGGCGCGGACCCGCTCGATACTCAGGCGGTTTTCTTCGATGCGAGCGGTGAGGTCCGCGCGGACCTGTTCGATGCCCTTGGTGAGATCGGCCCGGACCTGCTCGATCTCCTTCGTAAGATCGGCCCGGACCTGTTCGATCTCCTTCGCAAGATCGGCGCGGACCTGTTCGATCTCCTTCTGGAGGGCGAGTTTCGTGGCCTCCAGGTGCTCCTCGGTGGCCACGTTGGCCGGGATGCGGTGCTCTAGGCGGTCGAAGGCCTCGGCCAGCGCCCGGGCCTTGACCTCGTCGTCTTTGAACGCCTGGTAGATGTCGAGGGCGATGGACACCGGAAACGCCTCTTGGGGGGGGAGTTCCTGGGATCACCTCGGGCCATGCTACCCGGCGGTTCGTGGATACGCAAGGGTAGGGGTGCTACGCCCGCGCCCCACGGCCTCCGGTCCTTCCCCCTGGCGCTCGTGGCGCGCGTTGCGTGAGGATCGGGAGCCGTTCCCCCCCTGCCTTTCTTTCCCCTTCAAGAAACACCCCCCTCCGGACGATTCGGTAGCGGGAGACGCCGGGCCGTCCGGCGGCCCGGCCGCCCAGCCGAGGAGGGTTCCCCCATGCCGAAACTCGACGCCTATTTCCGCGCCATGGTCCAGCAGGGCGCCTCGGACCTCCACCTTGTGGCCGGAAATCTGCCGGCCATGCGGATCCACGGCGAGCTCAAGAAGCTCAAGGCCGAGCCCTTGACGGACGAGGGGCTCCGGGAGCTCCTGCGGGAGATCGCCCCCGAGGATGCCTGGGCCCGGTTCGAGGAGACCGGCGACGTGGACTTCGCCTACGAGCTCGAGGGGGTGGCCCGGTTCCGGGCCAACTACTTCGTGCAGAAGTTCGGGGCGGCCGCGGTGTTCCGGACGATCCCCTCGAAGATCCTGACCTGCGAGGATCTGGGGCTCCCGGACGCCGTGCGCCGGCTGGCCGGGCTCCGAAAGGGGCTCGTGCTCGTGACCGGGCCCACGGGCTCGGGCAAGTCCACCACCCTGGCCGCCATCCTCGACGAGGCCAACCGCACCCGGCGGGACAACATCATCACCATCGAGGACCCCATCGAGTTCGTGCACCAGAGCCAGGGGTGCCTCGTGAGCCACCGGGAGGTGGGCACCCACACCCGCAGCTTCGCCACGGCGTTGCGGGCTGCCCTGCGGGAGGACCCGGACATCCTCCTGGTGGGGGAGATGCGCGACAAGGAGACGATCGCGCTTGCGATCGAGGCGGCGGCCACGGGGCACCTGGTGTTCGGCACGCTCCACACCCAGAACGCGGCGAAGACCGTGGACCGGGTGATCGAGGTGTTCACGGCCGAGGAACAACCCCAGATCCGCTCCACCCTGGCCGACAGCCTGAAGGCCGTGGTGGCCCAGAACCTCTTTCGCCGGGAGGACAAGCCGGGCCGGGTGGCGGCCCTGGAGGTGCTCATCGTGACCCCGGCCATCTCGAACCTGATCCGGGAGGGCAAGACGTACCAGATCCCCTCGGCCATCCAGACGGGCAAGAAGCACGGGATGCAGTCCCTGGAGACCGCGATCCTGGCGCTCCTGGAGCAGAAGATCATCTCGCCCCGAGAGGCCTACGAGAAGGCGGTGGTCAAGGAGCCCTTCCTCCGGTTCCTGTCGGAGGAGGAGCGGGAGGCCCTGGGATGAGCCGGCTCAGGGTGGAGAAGGTGCCCGTGCGGGTGCGGCTCGGCCTGGCCACGGGGGCCGTGCTCGAGGGCGAGGTGTTCGTGTCGCCGGTTTCGCCCCGGGGCTCCGGGCCCCAGGAGGTGTGGGAGCTCGTGGACGAGGCCGACCCGGTGCTTCCGTTTCGGTCGGCCGACGGGGAGTTCTGTCTGGTCGGAGCCGCGCAGATCGCCATGATCGAAAGGGAAGACCCGGCCCCCGCGTCCGCCTGGGTCCGGGCCGTGGCCGTGCGGGTGGAGCTGGCCGGGGGCCACGCCGTGGCGGGGGACCTCCTGCTCGAGGCCGAGGGCCGGCCCGTGGACGCGTTGCGGGCGCCGGGGGCGTGGCTCTTGGTGCGGGCCGGGGGCCGTGCCCTCTGGGTCCGGAAGGCCCACCTCGGCGCGGTGCGGTTCCGGAACGAGGGGCCGCCGCCTCCGGGCCCATGAACGGTCGCCCCGCGTGTGGTAGAGTGGGGGTTCGCACGCCCGGCGGCCGGACCGCCCCGCGAAGGAGGGTGCCATGACGGACTGCGTGTGGATCTATGTGACCGTACCCAGCCGGGAGGAGGGGCTGCGGATCGGGCGGGCCCTGGTGGAGGAGCGGCTCGCGGCCTGCGCCAACGTGCTCCCGGGTTTGACATCCGTGTACTGGTGGGAGGGGGAGGTCCAGGAGGACCCCGAGGCCGCCCTGGTCCTGAAATCCCGGGCCGACCTCGTGGAGCGGCTCACGGAGAGGGTTCGGGAGCTCCACCCCTACTCGTGCCCGTGCGTGGTGGCGCTTCCCATCGCGGCCGGAAACCCCGCCTTCCTCGACTGGATCCGCGCCGAGACCCGGTGACCCGGCCGTGGAGTTCCTGGCCGACCTCCACATCCACTCCCGGTTCTCCCGGGCCACCAGCCGGTCCCTGAACCTCCCGGAGCTCCACGCCTGGGCCCAGCGCAAGGGGCTCTACCTCGTGGGCACGGGGGACGTGACCCACCCGGCCTGGTTCGCCGAACTCTCCGACCAGCTCGTGGAGGCCGAGCCCGGGCTCTACCGCCTGCGGGACCCCCTGGCCCGGGAGGCCGACGCCGGGGTGCCGGCGGCGTGCCGGGGGCCGGTGCGGTTCGTGCTCCAGGGCGAGGTGAGCTGCATCTACAAGCACGGCGGCGCGGTGCGAAAGGTCCACCACGTGGTGTTCCTGCCCCACCTGGAGGCCGCCGGCCGGTTCCTGGCAGCCCTCGACCGCCTGGGGCACGTGCGCTCCGACGGCCGCCCGATCCTGGGCCTCTCGAGCCGGCAGGTGCTCGAGATCCTCCTGGAAACCGCCCCCGGCGCGTTTCTCGTGCCGGCCCACGTCTGGACCCCCTGGTTCTCGATCCTGGGCTCCCGCTCGGGCTACGACGCGGTGGAGGCGTGCTTCGAGGACCTGGCCGGCGAGGTGTTCGCCCTGGAGACCGGGCTCTCCTCGGACCCGGCCATGAACTGGCGGGTCTCGGCCCTGGACCGGTTCGCCCTGATCTCCTCGTCCGACGCTCATTCCGCCGCCAACCTCGGCCGGGAGGCCTGCCGATTCGCCCTCGATCCCTCCTTCGGGGCGTTGCGCCGGGCCCTCGAGGCCCCGGGCCGGCCCGGGCTCCTGGGCACCCTCGAGTTCTTCCCCGAGGAGGGCAAGTACCACCTGGACGGCCACCGAAAATGCGGGGTGCGGCTCACGCCGGCCGAGACCCGGGAGCTTGGCGGCCGGTGCCCGGCGTGCGGCGGCCGGCTCACGGTGGGGGTGCTCCACCGGGTGGAGGAGCTCGCCGACCGTCCGCCCGGGGCGAGGCCCCCCGGGGCGAAGCCCTTCCAAACCCTGGTCCCCCTGGCCGAGGTGGTGGCCGAAGCCCTGGGGACCGGGCCCCGCACGAAGCGGGTGGGACGGGTCCTGGGCCGGCTGGCCCGGGAGGCGGGGCCGGAGCTCCCGATCCTGTTGCGGGCCGACCCCGGGGAGGTGGCCCGGGCGGCCGGCCCGGTGGTGGCCGAGGCCGTGGGGCGGGTGCGCGAGGGGAGGGTGCACGTGGAGGGGGGCTACGACGGGGCGTTCGGGGTGGTGCGGATCTTCTCGCCCGAGGAGCGCCGGGAGATCGAGCGGCAGGGGGTCTTGTTCGCCCCCGGGACCGCCGAGGAGCCACCGCAGGGGGGGGCGGTTCCGCCCGCCGCGTCGCGGCCGCCGGAGGTGTTCGTCCCCCGGTCGGAGGACCGGACCGGCGGCGACCTCGACCCGGAACAGGAGGCCGCCGTCGCCGCTCCGGCCGGGCCGCTGCGGATCGTGGCCGGGCCGGGCACGGGGAAGACCCGGACCCTGGTGGAGCGGATCGCCCGGCGGGTGACCCGGGGCGAGGTGGACCCGGACCGGGGGCTCGCCGTGACGTTCACGAACCGGGCCGCCGACGAACTGGCCGGGCGTCTGGGGGGGGCGCTCGGCGGGGAAAGGATCCGGGTCTCCACATTACACAAGCTTGCCCTCGAGATCCTAAGGGAAGCACCGGAGACCGCGGGGCTTCCGGGCGGATTTCGCCTCCTCGACCGGGACGAGGCCCTGGCCGTGTTCCAGGAGGCCACGGGCCTGGGCCGGCGGGAGGCCGCCGCGGCGGCCGAGGCCCTGAGCCGGGCCCGCCGCAGCGGGGCGCCCCTTGGCGCCGGCCTGGCCGAGGCGGCCCGGGCCTACGAGGCGGCGCTGACCCGGCGGGGCGCCCTGGACCTGGACCAGCTGGTCCTCCGGGCGGCCGAGGCGCTGGAGGCGGACGGGGCCCTCCGGGAGGCCTGGCGGGCGCGGGCCGGCTGGGTGGCGGTGGACGAGTTCCAGGACCTCGACCCGGTCCAGTACCGGCTGCTGCGCGCGCTCGTGCCGTCCGACGGCGACCTCACCGTGATCGGCGATCCCGACCAGTCGATCTACGGGTTCCGGGGGGCGGACCCGGGGCTGTTCGACCGGCTCGCCGCCGAGGACCCCGGGCTTCGCACGGTGCGGCTCCGGCGCACCTACCGGTGCTCGCCCGAGATCCTTCGGGCGGCCGGGGCGGCCCTGGGACGGGACGGCCTCGTGTCGGCGGCCCCGCCGGGGCCGGCCGTGCGGCTCGTGGACCTCGCGACCGACCGGGACGAGGCCGCGTGGATCGCCCGGGAGATCGAGGGGCTCCTGGGCGGGACTTCCCACCGGAGCCGGTGGGGGGCGCTCCAGTCGGCCGCGGCCCACGGGTTCGGGGACGTGGCCGTTTTGGTGCGCACCCGGGCCCAGGCGGCCGTGATCGCCGAGGCCCTGGAGCGGCAGGGGTTTCCGGTGCAGGCCGGCGAGGCCGTGGGGCCGGGCTGGCGCCGGGTGCGCGACCGGCTGCGGCGGGCCGATGCGGGGGCCCCGGCCCTGGACGCCGCCCGTGCGGCGCTGGAGGCCGAAGGGGTCGATCCGGAGGCGGTGGAGGCGACGGCGTGGCTTGCGGCCGCCGCCGGCTGCCGGGCGGTGGGGGAACTCCTCGACCGGGCCGCCCTGGCCGAGGCGGGCGACGCGTACCGGCCCGGGGACCGGATCGCGGTGCTCACCCTCCACGCCGCCAAGGGGCTCGAGTTTCCCGTGGTGTTCGTCGCCGGGTGCGAGGACGGGCTCCTGCCCTACCGGGCGCCCGGGCGGGAGGGCGACCGGGAGGAGGAGCGAAGGCTCCTCTACGTCGGCATGACCCGGGCCCGGGAGGTGCTGGTGCTCACCCGGGCGCGGGAGCGCCGGCTCTACGGGGAGCGGCGCCGGCCCGGGGAGAGCCCGTTCCTAGAGGGCGTGGCGTGTGTGGAGCGGATCTCGGTGGCCGGGGGACCCCGCCCGCCCCGGCAGCTCACCTTGTTCTGAGAGGCGGGGCCGGGGGGAGCTCACCTCCGCGAGGGAAGAGCCGGGGCAGGTCCCGGCGCGGGAGCGCCCCCCGGGCCGGATGTCAGGTGTCAGAGGACAGAGGACGGGGTGGTTCTGACCCCTGTCCTCTGAATTCTGACCCCTGGCATGGGGACCGGCTGATACACGGACGTCCCAGGGAATGTCAGCCGCCTCGCCGCCAAGCAGCCCAGCCGCCCAGCGGTCGTCCCGCCCGTCATCCCTCCGCCGGTTCGATCTCCACGGGGTGGGGCCGGCCGTCGGCCGGCACCACCCGCCGGGCCGAGGCGCCGGGGCCGGCCTCCCGCCACCAGGCGGTCCCGTCCGCCGGTTCGGCGTGGCCGTAGCCGTCGGGCAGCACGGCGGCCCGGGGGTGGAGGCCCTGGACGACCCGGGCCGGGAACCGGGCCTCTCCGGCGTCGGACCGGACGAGCACCTCGGCGCCGTCGGGCACCCCGGCCCCGGCCGGCACCCAGGCCTCCGCGTGGGGGGCGATCTCCCGGCCCCGCCGGGTACCCGCGTAGGTGCGGGGGAGCACCGCCGGGGCCTCGACCCGGGCCAGGAACCCCTCGGTGGGCACCTCGGGCGGGGTCAGGCGGTGGGCCAGCCGGGCGGATTCGAGGGGGTTCGGGGCCTTGGGCTCCTCGGCCACCCACACCCCCCGGCGGGCCAGGGCCTGGAGGCTCCCCGGGCCCCAGGATTTCCGGAGCAGTTCATCGAGCACGTCCCGCACCGTGGCGGGCAGTTCGGGGCCCGGCCGCCGCCGGGCGAGGTCCAGGAGCACGTCGGGGATGCCCCGGGCCTCCCCCAGGGGTCGGGGCCAGGGCTCGAAGAGCGAGAGGTGCTCCGCCGCCGGGTCCTTGAGCTTGTCCGGCTCGGAGTCGGGCCGGGTGGCCGGCTGCTGGAGGGCGAGGTACGGCCGGCCGTCGGGGAGCGCTCCCTCCACGAGGTCCCAGCACTCGTAGGCCGTGGCCAGGGGCAGCACGAGGTCTGCGAGCCGGGCCGTCTCGGTCAGGTGGGTGTCGAGGGCCACCACGAGCCCCACCCGCTCGGGATCCGCCAGGGCCCGGGCCACGGCGTCGGGCCGGGGGCCGTCGTAGGCCGGGTTGGCCTCGGCCGCGAGGTAGAGGTCCAGCGTCTCGCCGCCGGACAGGAACGCCTCCCACCACTCGGCGGGCGCGGTCTCGGCCCGTGCCGGGGTCGTGAAGTAGGGGCCGCGGGCGGTCTGGACGCCGCCGGGGCGGTTCACGTTCCCCACGATATGATTGAGGAGCGCGGCCGCCGCGGCCTCGGGCGTGCCGGGCGCGGCCACGGCCACCGAGGGTCGGCGCCCGGCGAAGGTCAGCGCCAGGCGCCGGAGGCGCTCGGGCCCGATGCCGGTGCGCTCCGCCACGGTTCCGGCGTCGTAGGGGCGAAGGGCCTCGGCCAGGGCGTCGGGGAACTCCGGGGTCCGCTCGCGCAGGAACTCGGCGTCCACCTCGCCCTCGTCCCAGAGGATGCGCGCCATGCCCAGGGCTACCCAGGCCGCCGCGGCCGGGGGTACCGGGACCCACTCGCACACCGAGCCCGTGGCCCCCACGGCCTCGGCGAAGAGCACCGCCCGGGCCCCCCGGGCCCGCGCCTCCACGAGGCTTCGGGCAAGCGGCACCCGGAACCGGCCGTCCAGGATCGGCGCCCCGAGGAGGTACACGGTTTCGGCCCGCCGGAGATCGGGGTCGGCCACCGGCGCCCCGTAGAGGTCGGCGTCGGAGTCCGGGCCCGGCCGGCCCGGAAGCCGGCGGTCGAGGAGCACCCGCTCCCACCCGATCCGGTCCTGGAGGTCGCCCGCCAGGAACCGGTCCATGGAGAGGTGCAAGACGGCCCGGCCGTCGAGCGCCGCGGCGATCCGGTCCAGGGCCTCGGCCCAGGAGATCGGCTCCCACCGGCCCGACCCCCGGGGGCCGGCCCGCCGGAGCGGCCGAAGCACCCGGTCGGGGGCGTAGAGCCGCTCGAGCTCGGCATAGGCCCGGGCGCACAGGCCCCCTTCGTTGGTTGGAGACCCCCGGTTCCCCTCGATCTGTACCACCCGATCGCCGTCGCGAGACGCGATCACCGCGCACCGGGCGGGGCACATGCCGCACAGGGTCGGGAGGGGGTTCCGGTACTTCCGGAGGCTTCGATGGGGCGCGGCGCCCTTGGGCCGGGCGACGGCAAACGCGGGGAGGGCGGCGCCGGCCGCTCCGGCCGCGCCGAGTTTCAGAAACGACCTACGGTCCCAACGGTTCACGGGGCCCTCCTCCTCGCAGCGGGGCCGGGGTGCCGGCCGGCGGACTTTGTGGGGGTTGGCACGAGATCCGTAGGGTACGGGGGGGACGGTAGCGAAGTCAATTCCGGCTGGGCGGCTGGGCAGCTGGGCGGCTAGGCGGCCAGGCGGCTGGGCGGCGCCGGGTCCGGAGCTTTCGGGGGGAGCGTCCGCGCGTCCCAACGTCCTCGCGTCCGCACGCGCTAGTTCGCCTCCAGCGGCAGGTAGAACGAGAACGTGCTCCCCACCCCGGGTTCGCTCCGGACCCAGATGCGGCCGCCGTGGAGCTCCACCAGGTTCTTGGCGATGGTGAGCCCCAGGCCCGAGCCGGCCTCGGTCTTCCGGGTGGGGGGCTCGGCCTGGTGAAACTTCTGGAACACCCGGTCCACGTCCTCGGGCCGGATGCCCCGGCCCTGGTCCTCCACCTCGACCACGGCCGCCGTCACGCCGCCCGCGGCCGGGGGCTCGGGCGCGGAAGGGTCTTGCGGGTCGAGCCGGGCCGTGCGGGTCCGCACCCGGATCGTGCCCCGGTCGCTGAACTTCACCGCGTTGTCCAGCAGGTTGTAGAGCACCCGGAGCACGAGGGTCTCGTCCGCCGGCACCGGGGGGACGTCCATGGGCTCGAAGACGAGCTCGAGGCCCTTCTCGGCGGCCCGGGGCCGCACCGAGCGCACCGCCGCCGAGACGAGCTCGTTCAGGTCGAGGGCCTCCCGTTCGGGTTCCAGGGTGCCGGCCTCGATGTCCATGAGGCAGAAGATGTTCTCGAGGATCGACTGGAGGTGCTTTCCGTTGGCCGCGATGAGCTCGAGGTCGGTGCGGTGCTCGGGGTCGAGCCGGGGCCCGAGTTCCTGCAGGAGGAGCCCGGCGTACCCGATGATGGCATTGAGCGGGGTTTTGAGCTCGTGGTTGATGTTGTTCAGGAACTCATCCTTGACCCGGTTGGCTTCCTCGAGCCTCACGTTCTGGACCTGGAGCTCCTCCAGCGCGGCCTCGAGTTCCCGGGTCCGGGCCGCCACCCGCTCGTGGAGCGAGCGGTTTTGGGCTTCGAGCGCGGCCCGGGCCTGGGCGAGCTCCCGGTTGGCCGTTTCGAGCCGCCGGGTGCGCTCGCGCACCTGGGCCTCGAGCCGTCGGTTGGCCCGGCGGACCTCCTCGAACAGGAGGGCGTGGGAGACGGCCACGGCCAGGTGGCTCGCCAAGATGGCCCAGAACCGGGCGTTGTGAAGGTCGAGGCCCCCGGGGTCGGGGTGGCTCAAGTTGAGCACCCCCACGCACCGGCCCTGGGCCACGAGGGGGAACGTCGCAAGCGACCCCACCGGCACGCCCCCCGGCACGGGCACGAACCGGGGGTCTTCGGCGGCGCGCTCCAGGAGCGCCGGCTCTCCGGCCGCGGCGCACCACCCGGCGACCCCCTCCCCCGGCGAGAACATCCGCCGGGGATGGCCGTCGGGGCCGTAGTAGGCGGGCGCCCGGTCGCCCCTGGAGGCCGCCACGGCGAGCACGAGCTCCCCTTCGGCCTCCCGCGCGAGGAGCACCGAGGCGTTTCGGGCCCGGGACAGCCGAAACACCTTTCCCAGGGCGTAGGAGATCAGGCGCTCCAGGTCGGCCGAGCGCTCGAACAGGGCTCCCAAATCCCGGAGCACCCCGAGTTCCTCGGTGCGGGCCTCGAGCTCTCGGGTGGCCGAGCGAAGCGCCTGGGCGAAAAGCTCCTGCTTGTGCTCCGTGGTCGGAACGGTGTCGGGCATCGGGGCCTCTCCCGGTGGGGTCAAACGAGGGCCTCCACGAAGGCCTCGGCCGCCCCCCGCCGCGCGTCCAGGTGGCGCGCCAAATCCTCCTCCAGGGCCGGGGGCAGGTCGGAGGGCTCGGGCGATCCTCCCGCCGCCCGGTTGGCCGCGGCCACCACCGACTGGGCCGGCCGGAGTTCGGCCCGGAGCGCCGGGCCGTGGTGGAACCCGGCCAGGGCCGCGGTGCCGGGGGGGAAGTTCCACGCCTCGAGGAGCGCCCGGCCCGCTGCCGCGTGATCCTCGCCGAACCGCTCCTCCTCGGCGGCCCGAAGTTCCGGTCCCGAGCGTTCGGCGAGTTCCGAGGCGTAGGCCTCGGCCGCTTCGGACAGAAACCAGAACTTCCCCAGGTCGTGGACGAGCCCGGCGACGAACAGGGCGTCGGGCTCGAACCCGGTCACGGGATGCCGCCGGCCCAGAAACCGGCAGCCCTCGGCCGCGAGGTAGCTGTGGACCCAGAGGGCGCGCACGGAAGCGGGCGGGGGGTCTTTCCAGAGGTCCATCACGGCCGTGGCCAGGGCCAGGGCCTGCACCGTGGTGGCCCCCAGGAGCACCACGGCCCGGTCCAGCCGGTCGACCCGGCCGGGAAATCCGTAGTAGGCCGAGTTGGCGAGCCGCAGCACACGGGCCGAAACGGGGGGGTCGTGCTCCAACGTGCCGACCACGTCGGCGATCTCAAACTCGGGGGACGCGAACAGGGCGACGATGCGCGCCGCCACGGCCGGCAGGGTGGGAAGGGCCTTGGGAAGAGGCCGGGCGGGGTGGGTCGCGCCGATCAAGGGGTGCCCTTGGGAGCCCGGCCGCCGCCCTGGCGGGCCGGCGGAAGATGAAGCCGAAACGTGGACCCGTGGCCCGGTAGGGTTCGCACCTCGATCCGGCCGCCCAGGTCGTCCACGATCTGCTTGACGATGTAGAGCCCGAGCCCCGTGCCCCGGCCCTTGGGTTTGGTGGTGAAGAACGGCGTGAACAGCCGGTCCTGGTACTCGGGCGCGATCCCCGTTCCCGTATCGGTCACCGAGAGCGCGATGTGCCCGTCATCCAGCGTCGCCTTCACGAGCACCTGGGCCTCGGCCCCGGGCTGGGCCTCCAGCTTCTCCCTGACGGCCTGGGCCGCGTTCCGGATCAGGTTCACCAGGGCGTGCTGGATGTGGTCGGGGCTCGCCCAGAGGGGGGGCAGCCCGGGATCGACCTCGACCTGGAGATCGATCCCGGCCTTTCGGATCTCGTACTGGGTGACCACGAGCGCGTCCTCCACCGCCTGCCCCACCGGCAGGAGCGCCCGTTCGGCCTCCGACGGCCGGGCGAACGAGGTCAGGCCCGAGGCGAGCCGCTGCAGCCGCGACACGTTACGGGCGATCACCTCGAGGTGGCGGCGAGCCGAGTCCGCCTCGCCGGTCTTCTGGAGCAGAATCTCCACGGCCGCCGCGATCGAGGCCAGGGGGTTGTTGATCTCGTGGGCGAACCCGGCGGCCATCTCGCCGATGGTGGCCAGTTTGTCCCCGTGGCGCATGCGCTCGTGGGTCACCTGGAGCTCGGTCAGGCTCGATTCCAGGCGGTCCACCAGGCGGCGGGCGTGCTCCCGCAGGTAGACCCGTTCGTCCGCCGGCTGGATCCGGTCGCGTTTGCCCCGCAGGTAGGAGCGGACCTGGGAGGGGAACGTGTCGGGGGCGATGGGTTTGGGGATGTAGCCGTCACACCCGGCGGCCAGCGACCGCTTGCGGTCGTGGGCCATCGAGTTCACGGTCACGGCCACCACCGGGATCCGGTCGAGGCCCGGGATCGCCTTGAGCTTGGTGGCCGTCTCGTACCCGTCCATCCCGGGCAGGTTGATGTCGAGCAGGATGAGGTCCAGGCGGTCCCGCTCCTCGATCGCTTTCCGCACGCCTTCGAACCCGTCGCGGGCGTGGAGCACCTCGTACCCCTGATCTCGGAGCATGCGCTCCACGAGCCGGTAGTTGGCCGGGTTGTCTTCCACGTACAGGATGCGATGGGCAACGGACACGGCCTCTTCTCCGCGGTGACCCCCCGCGGGAAATCGGACGAACGACATCTTAGCCAAACGAAACCCCGAATGTAAAGAGAAGAACACGTGTTTTTGGCTGTGCGAAAAACAGACGCAAGGGGTCTACACTCAGACCGGACCGTGGCCTCTCCGGTTCCAGTCGGTGGGCCGGCCCGCGGGCCCAGGGTTTGGTCATCCCAAAGAAGATTTACGTTTGACTCGCCGATCGGAGGCCGTGTATTTCTAGCCGCTTTCCAGCACCCCACTCGATCGAAACGACGGAGGCAGCATGGCGGCGAAAGAGTATCGGATCGCGGTGATCCCCGGCGACGGAACCGGCCCCGAGGTGGTGGAACAGGCGCTTCGGGCCCTCGAGGCGGCCTCGAGGCGATTTGGGTTTGGGTACAAGACGAAGACGTACCCGTTCGGCGGCGACCATTACCTGAAAACCGGGGAGACCCTGCCCGACGGCGCCGTCGAGGAACTGCGGGGCGCCGACGCGATCCTGTTGGGGGCCATCGGGCACCCCGACGTGAAGCCGGGGATCCTGGAACAGGGGATCCTTTTGAAGCTTCGGTTTTCGTTGGACCAATATGTGAATCTGCGGCCCGTGAAGCTCTATCCGGGCGTGTACACCCCCATCAAAGACAAGGGCCCCGACGACATCGACTTCGTGGTGGTCCGGGAGAACACCGAGGGGCTCTACGTGGGAGCGGGCGGGTTTCTACGAAAGGGCTCCCCCGACGAGGTGGCCATCCAGGAGTCGATCAACACCCGGAAGGGCGTCGAGCGGTGCATCCGGTTCGCGTTCGAGTACTGCCGGCGCCGCAACAAGAGGAAGAAGGTGACCCTGGTCGGCAAGACCAACGTGCTGACCTACGCCTTCGACCTGTGGGAACGGGCGTTCAACGAGGTGGGGGCCGAGTACCCCGACATCGAGCGCGACTACGCCCACGTGGACGCGGCCTGCATGTGGATGGTGAAAAACCCGGAGTGGTTCGACGTGATCGTCACCGACAACATGTTCGGCGACATCATCACCGACCTGGGGGCCATGATCCAAGGGGGGATGGGCATCGCCGCGGGCGGCAACATCAACCCCGAGGGGGTGAGCATGTTCGAGCCGATCGGCGGTTCGGCCCCGAAGTACACGGGAAAGAATGTGATCAACCCCCTGGCCGCCATCTGCGCCGCCGCCATGATGCTCGACACCCTGGGCGAGGCCGAGGCGGCCCGGGCCATCGAGGACGCGGTGCAGTGGGTCACGGCCACCAAGCTCAAGAGCCTCTCGGCCGGCCAGATGGGCTTCACCACCTCGGAGGTGGGCGATCTCGTGGTGGGGCGGATTCTGGGTGAGGAAGGCTGATCGGACCGGTATCTTCTTGCGGCGCGGTAGGGGGCACGGGCCCGGGTGGTGGCTTGCCGCGCTTTGGTTGGCCGCGGGGTGCGTCGCTCCCGGCCCCGTCCGGGAGGCCGGTGACCCGCCGCTCCGCCGGATCACGGCCCGGGTGGTGCGGCCGCCCGAGGTGAACCTTTACGACCGGAGGGTCGAGGTCCTCGGGGTGATCCCCTTCGAGGGCCCCGAGGGGAAGGCGCTGGCCCGGGACCTGGCCCGGCAGTTGGCCCGGACCGGGGCGTTTCACGTGGTGGGCCCCGACGACATGGAAGAGCGCCTCATGCGTGCGGGGCTCGCGGTGCGGTGGGACGAGTCACCCAACGCCCTGCGATGGGTCCACGCCCGCACCGGGGTGGACGCCGTGGTGGGCGGCCGGGTGGCCGAGTTCCGGGTGGAGGGATTCGAGGAGGAGAAGTTCACCTGGACCCCGACCCCCACGGGCGAGTTCGTGTTCGAGCAGACCGAGGAGGGGAAGATCGCCTATCGGGAGCGGGTGGAGTACCGCCCCGTGCCGCTGTTCTGCCGGACCGATCTCGGGACCGTGGGGGCCGAGTACCGGGTGTGGGACCTGAAGCGCGGCGAGGTGGTCGCCACCCTGCCCCGGGCCCTCACCACCGAGGTGCCGTCGTTCTGCTACCGGGGCGACGTGCCCGCCGGCCTGATCCGGGCCGCCCAGGGGCGGCTCCTGCAGCGCCTGTTCGGCCAGCTCAACCGGCGGGTGCTGGGGGCCCTGGTGCCGGACCACGAGCGGCGGGAGGTGGCCTTCGAGGTGGTGGGGCTCGGGGTGAGCCGGGCGCTGGTGCACGCCAACGAGCTGGGCATCCTCCACGCGAGCCAGGGCCGGTGGCGGGAGGCCGTGGAAACGTGGGAGGAGTGCGTGCGCCTTGCCCCCGAGGCGCCGTGGGCCCGGTACAATCTGGCCGTGGCCTTGGCGGCCGTGGGCCGGGTGACCGAGGCCCGGCGCGAGGCCCGGGAGGCCTGGATCCGGGCTCCCCGGCCGGCGTATAAGAGGCTTCTTCTGGAACTGGGAGGGGCGGAGGATCTCAGGGGACCAAAGCGCAGCGGAACGGGAGAGGAATGAGGATGAAGCGTACGTACAACGTTGCGGTGGTTGGAGCCACGGGCGCCGTGGGAACCGAGATGATCCGGGTGCTGGAGGAGCGGGAGTTCCCGGTGGCCGAACTGCGGCCCCTGGCCTCGGCCCGGAGCGCCGGCACCGAGGTGCGGTTCCGGGGCGAGGCCGTGCGGGTGGCCGAGCTCACGGAGGGGAGCTTCGAGGGGATCGACATCGCGCTCTTCTCGGCCGGGGGTTCGGTGAGCGCCCGGTTCGCCCCGGCGGCGGCCGCGGCGGGCGCCGTGGTGGTGGACAACACGAGCCACTTCCGCATGGACCCCGACGTGCCCCTGGTGGTGCCCGAGGTGAACCCCCACGCCATCGCCGGGTACCCGAAGCGGGGCATCATCGCGAACCCCAACTGCTCCACCATCCAGATGGTGGTGGCCCTCAAGCCCCTCCACGACCGGGCCCGCATCCGGCGGATCGTGGTGAGCACCTACCAGGCCGTTTCGGGCACCGGCAAGCGGGCCATCGAGGAGCTCGAGCGCCAGAGCCGGGAACTGCTGAACTTCCGGGAGCCCACCCGGGATGTCTACCCGCACCAGATCGCGTTCAACTGCCTGCCCCACATCGACGTCTTCCTGGAGAACGGCTACACCAAGGAAGAGATGAAGATGGTCAACGAGACCAAGAAGATCTTCGAGGACGACACGGTGCGGGTCACGGCCACCACGGTGCGGGTGCCGGTGTTCTACGGCCACTCCGAGGCCGTGAACGTGGAGTTCGAGCAGAAGATCACGGCCGACGAGGCGCGGGCCCTCCTGGAGGCCGCGCCCGGCGTGGTGGTGGTGGACGACCCCAAGGCCAACCGGTACCCCATGCCCATCGACGCGGCCGGCAAGGACCCGGTGTACGTGGGCCGGATCCGGGAGGACGAGAGCATTGAGAACGGGCTGAACCTCTGGGTGGTCGCCGACAACATCCGGAAGGGCGCGGCCCTAAACGCCGTGCAGATCGCCGAGATCCTGATCCGGGACTACCTGGGGTAGGACGGCGAAACGGGGATCGCGCAATGAAACGGCCCCCCGGAAGCCCCGGGGGGCCGTTTTTGATACCAACGCCAGATCTCCGGTGTTGCTACGGGCACCAACGGGTGGGGGTTGGGGGAGAGCCGGGTTCCGCACTCACGCCCGGCGCTCCACCAGGCCCCTTGCCGGGCCCCCGGGATGAGTGTCCGTCCGAACGCAGCTTGGTAT
>NZ_BAAHXI010000030.1:0-45652 GCF_054656955.1 Deferrisoma palaeochoriense | reverse complement strand
ACTGGCGTGAATCGGGTGAACTGCCGTGAATCGTATGAACGTGCGGACGTTAGGACGCGTGGACGTGCGGACGGGGAACCGTGCGGACGCTAGGACGTGCGAACGTGCGGACGGAACGTCCTACCGTCCTATCGTCCTAACGTCCTATCGTCCTACCGTCCTAACGTCCCAACGTCCTCGCCTCTCTGCTTCTCCGCCTCCTACCCTCCCACCGGCCTCACGCCGTGCGGGTCCGGTTAGCCCTCGGTGCCCCCGCCCCCGAAGTAATTCCTCCGCACCCGGTCGATCGCGCTCCGGAGCAATCCGGGCAGCTGGGCCGCGCTTTCGTACACCTGCTCCGCCGTGCGGGAGATGTACGTGTGGGAGGTCCGGTTTCGGTCGTGCAGCAACTCCAGCCAAACATCCGCGGCGTCGATCAGCCCCAACTGGTGGGCCGCCCGGATGGCCTGCCGCGGGGACGCCGCCTCGATTCCCTCAACCCGGGCCACCTTGCGGAACAGTTTCCAGCCGAGTTCGAAGGTGTACTCAAACCTCTGGATCGCCGCGTCCCGAACGATCGGGGTAAGGGGAAGGGCGAGCGCTTCCTCCAGCGTGGCGAGCGCCTGCTCTACGATGTCGAGGTGAACAAGGAGTTCCTGGATGCCTTCTTCCATACCTTCACCCCTTGGGCCAGCACGACGCGCCGAAACTCCTGCGGGACGTCCCGGAAGTCGACCAACTCCACCCGCACCGGGATCGGCAGTTCTTCGAGCGTTTCCTCCAGGCGAACCAGCACCGCCCGGGGGGGCTCCGACACACAGCGGTACCCGATGTCCCAGTCGGATCGCGCGGTGGCCCCGCCCCTGGCTCGGGACCCGAACAGAAACACGTCGGCATCCACCCCCTCGAAGGCTCGGAGTACCAAGCGGCGCAACCCTTCCTCTTCCTCCCAGACGGTGATGCCGTCCGGATCGGGCACCCGGTACCCCTTAGAACGCCAAGGCCGCCATTCTCCCCGCCGCGCCCGGGGATCGGCGGATTGCAACCGTATGGCCTTACCGTCGTGGATGAGTTCCGCCATGGAGTCGGACTCCGGAATGCTTACGTCGTGGGGCCGGGCAACTGCCGCAGGTCGTTTGACCGTGCGGACGTTAGGACGCGTGGACGTGCGGATGCGCGGACGGGGAACCGTGCGGACGCTAGGACGTGCGGATGTGCGGACGTTACGTCCTACCGTCCTACCGTCCTAACGTCCCAACGTCCTACCGGCCCTGCCTCCTAGCCCAGTCCGCCACGTACCGGGCGAACTCCTCGTAGGTACCGAGGCGCTTTCGGAACACCCCGTAGACGATTTCGTCGTCCACCTGCTCGTACCGATGGACCAGGAGGTTGCGGAAACCGGCCATCTTTTGGAACTCGGGCACGCGCTCCGGTGGGAGCACGCCGTTTTCCCCGAGCACGGTGAAAAGGTCCGCATACCCCTTGGGCTCGCGCCAACCCTGCTGGCTGATGATGTGGTTTCCCAGGTCGAGAACCACCTCGGTGGCGAGGTGGAGGTAGCGCTCCACGAAGGCCCGGGCGCGGATGTCCGAGCGGTACGTCTCCCAGGTGATATCGTCGGCCTCTCGCAGGGCGTCCACGTACTCCCGCAGGGCGGCTAGCTTTCGGGACAGGACGGCTTCATCCCCCATCGGCCAGCCTCCAGACCTCCCGGTGGAGCCACCGGGTGTCGAGATACTCGTGGCGCCCGAGGGTTTCCTTGCGGATCCGCTCGGCCCGATCCGCCTCGTAGAGGAGCGCCTTGGGCCGGAGGATCTCGTGCTTGAGAACCGGATCGGCCGTCTCGAACACGACGAGGTCAACATCGCGGCCCAACCGGGCCGAAAGGTCCACCTCCATCTCGAGGCGCTCCTCGCCCGAAAGCGGCCACCGGGTCATGACCGCGAGGTCCACGTCGCTCCCCGGGCGCGCCCGCCCCTCGGCCGCGCTCCCGAACAGGTACACGGCCACGATCTGGGGCCTCGCCCGGGCGTATTCGCGAATGGCCTCGATCTGCGATGGTGTGAGCATGGGGGTCAACTGCCGGAATCGGGTCAACTTCCGTGAATCGGGTCAAATTCCGTGAATCGTGAATCGTGAATGGTTTGAACTAGCGTTGGTCGTTCGACCGCGCGGACGCTGGGACGTGCGGATGTGCGGACGGACAACCGTGCGAACGTTGGGACGTGCGAACGTGCGGACGGACAACCGTCCGGACGCTGGGACGTGCGAACGTGCGGACGGACAACCGCGCGGACGCTGGGACGTGCGAACGTGCGGACGGAACGTCCCAACGTCCTACCGTCCTACCGTCCTACCGTCCTAACGTCCCAACGTCCCAACGTCCTCGCATCGTAGCGTGGCCGGGGGGGACCCGCAACCGGGTCCGAGTGGCGTTGTGCGCTTGCGGGGGCGGTGCTACGATCCGCGCCATGGCCAGGCGATTCACCAACGAAGAGATCCGGGCGGCTGCCGTCCGGTCGTTTCGGCGGTTCGACCCGGAGAAGATCCTGCTTTTTGGCTCCCGGGCCCGGGGGGACGACGACCCCGAGAGCGACGTGGACCTGGTGGTGGTGTACCGGACCGAGAAGCGGTTCCTGGACCGCCTTGCGGAGCTGTACGTGGCGTGGGACCTCCCCGTTGCCGTGGACATCCTGGCCTACACCCCGGAGGAGTTCGCCCAACTCCTGGAGGAGCGCGCCTTCGTCCAGGACATCGTCGCGGAAGCCGAGGTGATCTATGCACGACCCGAACCGGGAGGCGAGACGCTGGATCCTGCAGGCGATGGATGACCTGCGGTTTGTGGAGTGGATCCGCCGGGAGGGGGTGTTTTTCGACAAGGCGTGCTTCCTGTCCCAGCAGGCGGGGGAGAAAGCGCTGAAGGCGTGCCTCTACGGCCTGGGGCGGCGGCGGGTGTTCGGGCATTCCCTCATGGAACTTCTGGAAGACCTGGTCCAAGCCGACCCGGCGTTCGAGGCCCTGCGCGCCGCAGGGGCAAGGCTCGACCGGTACTACATCTCCACCCGGTACCCGAACGGCCTTCCGGGCGGTTGCCCCTTCCAGGCGTACAACGCCGACGATCTCACCCAGGCGGAAGCCGACGCCCGAAACGTGGTCGAAACGGCGGCGTCGTTCCTCCGGGCAAGAGGGATCTTGGAGGATTCGGGGGGGGGTAAATGCCGTGAATCGTGAATCGTAAATCGGGAATGGTTTGAACTACCGTTGGTCGATGGTCGCCGGTCGTTGGTCGTTTAACCGTGCGGACGCTAGGACGGGCGGACGGGGATAACGGCCGCAGGTCGTTCGTCGCGGGGCCTTTGCCGTTGGGTATTCTTTGTCTAAACCGAAGAGCAGGTCCGGGCGTCCGAGGCGCACCCATAACGGGAGGACAGGAACATGAAGCAGGCGGTGGAGCAACTCGAGGTTCGCTATTTGGTGGACAAAACCGGGAAGCGGGTGGGGGTGTTCCTTCCACTGAAGGATTTTGAGGCCCTTGTGGAGGATTTGGAGGATCTAGCGGTGGCAGCGGAACGCCGAGACGAACCCACGATTTCCCATAGCGAACTCCTCGCCTCGCTGAAGGCCGATGTCGACGGTTGAAATCCGCTGGAAGATCTCGGCCGCCAAAGAACTCGCGGCGCTACCGGTGCGCATACAGCGGCGAGTTGTGGTTTCTGTTGAGCGACTCAGCGAAAACCCCCGTCCCCCTTCCGTGAAGAAGCTCCATGGCACGCGCGACACCTACCGCTTGCGCGTTGGTGTTTATCGAGTGGTTTACCAGGTGGAAGACCGCTCCGGACGACCCACTGTCGTAACCATTATCCGAGTGCGGCACCGCAAGGAGGCCTACCGCCGCTGACTCCTCGGCCAGGCCCCGCTTGCAGACAAGAGCGGGGAAGCGTGCGGACGGACGACCGTGCGGACGCTGGGACGCGTGGACGTGCGGACGGGGAACCGTGCGGACGCTAGGACGTGCGGATGTGCGGACGTTACGTCCCACCGTCCTACCGTCCTAACGTCCCAACGCCTCCCCATACAGCCCCCGATAAATCTCCCCGTTTCGCTGCCAGGTGCGTTCTGCTAGGACCCAGCGCCGGCCCTGGTCCACCAGGCGGGCGGCGAGGTCGGGGTTTTGGGCCAGGGTGAGGATGCGGTCGGCCAGGGCGGCCGGGTCGCCGGCCGGGAAGAGGAGCCCGGTTTCGCCGTCGGCCACGAGTTCCCTGTGGCCCCCCACGTCGCTTGCGATGACCGGGACGCCGAGCACCATGGCCTCGAGGGGCTTGAGCGGTGTAACGAGTTCGGTCAACCGCATGGACTTGCGGGGGAGCACCAGGGCGTCGCAGGCCGCGTAGGCCGCCGGGACGTCGGCGTGGGGGATCCGGCCGGCGAAGGTGACCCGGTCCGCAACTCCGAGGTCCCGGGCCAGGGCCCGCAGCCGCTCGTCCTCCTGGCCGCCGCCGATCAGCAGCGCGCGGGGCGCGCGTGAATCGTGAATCGTGAATCGTGAATCGTTGCCCCGCCTACTACCCGTCACCGGTGACCCGTCACCCGTCACCGCGGTCGCCAGCCGGGCCAGGGCGTGGAGGAGGAGGTCGAGGCCCTCGTAGTGGTAGAAGGAGCCGAGGAACCCCACCACGAAGTCGTCGGGACCGGCGCCCCACCGGGCCCGGAGTTCGGGGTCGCGCGGGGCGGGCCGGAGTTCCTCCGGGTCCACGGCGTTCGGGACCACGGTGATCTTGTCCTCGGGGATGCCGCGGGCCACGAGGTCGGCCCGGAGGCCCTGGCAGATCGTGACCACGGCGTCGGCCCGGCGGCACGCCCGGGTTTCCAGCGCCCGGATGAGCCGGTACCGGGGTCCCCACTCCCGGTGGGTGCCCTGGTCCACGGCCGCGTCCTCCCAGAACGCCCGGATCTCGTAGACCACGGGAACGCCCCGCCGCCGGCCCGCCCCGAGGGCTGGGAGCGCGTTCAGGACGGGGCTATGGGCGTGGATGAGCCGGACCCCGTTTTCCCCCACGAGCCGGTCCAGGTGGCGCCGCACCCGGCGGGTGAGGGCCAGTTCCCCCAGGAGCGGTACCGACGTGCCCACCGCGCCCGAGCGCACATGGCGCACGCCGTCGATGGTCTCCTCGGCGGGCACCGGCCCGGGGGCGTACTGTTCGTGCTTGGGCGAGGTCAGCACGACCGGATCGAACCCGGCGGCCCGCACGGCCGCAAGGATCTTCCGGCTCCGCATGGCGTAGCCGTCGGAGATGGGCAGGCTGTGGTCGAGAAGGTGTAAGATCTTCACTTCGTTTCGATCCGTTGGGACGTTAGGACGCGTGGACGCGCGGACGGGATTCCGTGCGGACGGACGACCGTTCGGACGCGCGGACGCGTGGACGGGGAACCCTGGGGCGGCCGTAGGCGGGGCAGCAACGCGTTCCCCCATCGCACGCGCCATCACCGGCCAATGGTCTTGCTGGGCGGTCGTTTCCGGACGGACTCATAGAACCTCCAAAGGCGCTGACCTAGGCGGTCGTACTCGGCGGCGAGGTTGGACAGTTCTTCCGCTCTGCCGTAGCCCAGTCGCTCGGCCACCGACAGCAGGTATTTCGTTTCAGCCAACGAGCCCAAACTGATCGTCAGGAACCGAATCAACTCTTTCGTCCCGCCCCTGGCATAGCCCTCCACGATGTTCGTCGGCACGGACAGGGCGGCCCGCCTCAACTGGGCCGTGAGACCGTAGATCTCCTCCTGCGGGAAATCCCTCGTGGCTTCGTAAAGCCGCAGCACGAGAGCATCCCCCAGTTGCCACACCTCGAGGCTCTTCCACCGGTCGTCCCCACCCATCTGCGCCCTCCCTGTCATACGGTTCTGCCGCCGTCCCAACGTCCCACCGTCCCACCGTCCTAACGTCCTAACGTCCTACCGTCCTAACGTCCTACCGTCCACGCGTCCCAACGTGGCGAAGCCAAAGTTCCAACACCAAGAACACCCACAGGTTTCCGCCGGCGTAGGCCGTGGTGGAGGGGTCGGCGAGGTCGCGGGCCAGGGTTTCGAGGAGGTCGGGCCGCAGGATGTCGCGCACGCGGGCCGAGGGGGCGAGGAGGGTGTCTCGCACGAGGGCGTTGAGGCCCGGATCCCGGGCGAACCAGGGGCCCACGGGGAGCCCGAAACCGTGCTTTGACTTCTCGATGATCTCCCGGGGCAGGAACCCTTCCATGGCCCGCTTGAAGATGTACCGGTTGCGGCCGGGCTTGACTTTAAGTTCCGGCGGAATGGTGGTTGTGAAGTCCACGAGATCCCGATCGAGGAGCGGGTAGCGAACGCGGACCCCGGCGGCCTCGGTCATCTGGGTGACCTTTCGCAGGTCGTTGTCGGTGATGGTGAATTTCATGTCGAGGTAGAGGAGTCGGTCGGTCTCGTCGGCCGGGGCCGCGGCCTCGTAGTGCCGCCGGGCGAGCTTCAAGAACCCCTCGGGATCAATCCGCCCTAAGAACTCCGGCCGGAGCGCCCGGGCGGCCCCCTCCTCGTACAGGAGGTTGTAGGAATAGAACCGGTCGGGGTTCGGGATGTTGGCCCGGCGCACGTACCGTTGGGCCTTGTAGACCGGGCCTTTGGCGGGAAGGCGGCGTAGCAGCGGCTCGAGCACCCCCCGCCGCAGGAGCCGGGGCACCTGGCCGTACCGGGCGAACACGAGGTTCGTGACGTAGCGCTCGTTTCCCCCGAAGATCTCGTCGCCGCCGTCGCCGGCCAGGAGGACCTCCACCCCGTGCTCCCGGGCAAACCGGGCGCAGTAGTAGGTGGGGATGACCGAGGAGTTTCCGAAGGGCTCGTCGTAGAGTTCCGGAAGCTTTTCCAGGAGCGCGAGCACGTCGGCCGGGGTCACGAAGTGGTCGTGCTGCTCGGTGCCGAAGTGGCGGGCCGCCGTGTGGGCGTAGTCGAGCTCGTTATAGCCGGGCTCGTCGAACCCGATGGAGAAGGTTTTGGCCGGCCGTCCGGCGAGCCGGGTGTAGAACCCAGCCACGGAACTCGAGTCGGTGCCGCCCGAAAGGAAGCATCCCGTGCGTTCGGGGTCCGACAGGGGAACGTACCGGCCCACGGCCCGGCGGACCTCCAAGGGAATCGCCCGGCGCCAGTAGCGCTCATCCGCGGTGCGGTCCGGCCGGTAGCGGATGTCGTAGTAGCGCCGGATCTCGAGGCGCCCTTCGCGCCACCGAAGGAGGTGGCCCGGTTCGAGCTTGCGAACCCCCCGGTACACGGTGAGTGGGGACGGGATGGCCGAAAAGAAGAGGTACTGGTAGATGGCGTCGGGATCGATCTCCCGGCCCACCCCCGGGTGGAGGAGCACGTGGCGGATCCGGGACCCCGCCACGACCCCTCCGGGCACCTCGGCGTACACCACCGGGCGGATGCCGTAGGGGTCGGTGACGACGAGGAGTTCCCTCCGCACCTCGTCCCACACCCCGAAGGCGAAGACGCCCCGGAGCCGGTCGGCCAGGGCCTCGCCCCACTGCTCGTACGCCCGGGCCAGGAACGCCCCCGGGTCCGATGCCTCCCCGGGTTCGAGGCCCAACTCCCGGCGCAACTCGGCCTCGTTCGTGAGGTCGAGGTCGTAGGCCACCCTGAGCCCGTCGCCCCGCCAAAGGCCCTGCCCCGGAAACTCCCCCCAGGCCGCGAATGCGGCGCCCTTGCCGTCCGCTACGGCGGTGGCCCCCGCCTGGCCCGCGCCCCGTGCGATCTCGCGGCAGTCGGGTTCGGCGCACGCGCCCGCGAGAAATCCGCCGATCGGGATCTTCATGGCCGTTTCTCCTCCATGGCCGCCCCGGCCGGTTGGAGCCGCGGGGCCGACCAGACGAACCGGTATTTCCAAAAGAGGTACAAGAGTCCCTTCACGTGAAGCAGGGTGAGCCGGTTGGGAATCAGGCTACGGGACTTCTCCTGGGCGTCGTGCACGGCCACGGCCGACGGTTCGTACCACACGGCCTGGCCCGCCCGCCGCACCCGCAGACAGAACTCCACGTCCTCGGGGGCGTAGAAGATCTTTTCGTCCAGGTAGCCCGCCCGGGCCAGGAGTTCCCGGCGGAACACCCAGAACGCCGAGATGGCGTACTCCACCGGCCCGGGGCCGGGCGGCGCCTCGGACTGCTCGATCCGGCGGAGAAGGAGCGCCCGTCGGACCTTGATGGGAAGCGTGGGAACCCGGTCGGTGGACTTCTGGTACCGCCCGTCCGGATACACGAGCCGCGGAACCGCAAGCCCCACCTCGGGGCGGCCTTCCAGAACCCGGATCAGGGTTTCGAGGCAGCCCGGCTCGGGGTAGGCGTCGGAATCCAGGACGCAGACGTGTCTGCCCCGGGCCCGGCGGAGCGCCAGATTGCGGGGAAACGTGGTCCCCCGGTTCTCGGGGAGCCGCTCGACCCACAACCGGGGATGCCGCCCGGCCAGTTCGGCCAAGATCTCGGGGGTGGCGTCCGTGGAGCCGTTGTCCACCACCAGGAACTCCCACGACAGGCCGGCCTCCTCGGCCCGGGCCACGGTACGCTCGAAGCAGGTGCGCACGTGGCGCTCGGAATTCCACACCAGGGTCACGATGGAAAGGTCGATGTCCACGGGGCTCCTTCCATGCAACTTCCCGCTGGGACGCTTGGAGGCTGGGACGCTAGGAGGCTAAAATCTTATGGATTTCAGCGCCAACGGCTGGCCCAACCTGTGGGAGCGCGGGCGGAGGTTTCATAGATCGACGTACTTTCGCAGCGAGCCCCCGAGGGCCGACGACACGCCCACGGGAAGCCGCTGCCAGCAGTGCTCCGCAACGGCCCGGAAGCGGCCCCCCGTGCCGGCGCCGTCCAAGGCGGACGTCCAGGTCTCGCCGACCCGGCGAAGCCAGGTCAGGGGTTCCTCGCGGGCGCCCCATTGGGCCTTGAACCGGTACGTGCCCTCCCCCGGCGTGGAGCGGCCGAAGTCGAACCGGGTGGCCCCCGTGTCGGCCGCATGGGCCAGCAGGGTCCAGTAGGCCAGCATGTTCGGGTTCCACCGGTTCAGTTCCCGCACCGAGGAGGCCCAGGGGATGCTCACCGTGGGGCCGTTCCGGAGGACGAGTCCCCCCGCCGCCGGGGTGCCGTCGGGCATGAAGGCCATGCCGATCCGGGCGTCGTCGCCGAACGCCTCCATAACGGCCCGAAACCACCGCAGGGGGTGGGGCGGGGAACCGAGATCGCGCATGTTGCGGGCGTAGATGCGCCAGAACGGTTCGAGCAGTTCGGCCCCGCCCAGGCCGGCCGTGAGCCCGTCGCGCTCGGGCTTTCGGACCTGGCTTCGCAGCTTGGACTTGAACGAGGCCAAGAGAGCCTCGGAACTCTCCGGCAGGTCGAGCACCATCCGCACCTTGCCCGACGCCCCCACCCGGGGAAACCCCTCTGGCGGTTCCGCCGGAAACCGGAGTTCCACCGGCACCTTGCCCCGCGACGCCCGTTCTTCCACCTGTTCTCGCAGGGCACGGGCCGCCCCCTCGTGCGCGGCGAGGATGCCCCCCGCGTCGCAGTACGGGAGCGACACCCATTTCGGCCCGAGCAGCGGTGCGCGCAGTTCGACCAGCGGCAACACCCCCTGGATTTCCCCGCCCTCTTCCGCCAGGAGCCCGATCCACCGGAACCCGTACGCCCGCTCGACAGCCTGGCCCCAGGCCCACCGGTGGTAGGCGAGCCCCTGGGGGTGGGCCCGAACGAACGCGTCCCAGGCCTCCCGATCGGCTTCGCTCGCGGTACGTAGGGTCAGGGTCATGGGGCCTAACTTCCGGGAATCGTAAATCGGGAATCGTAAATCGTTTGAACTGCCGTTGGTCGTTCTACCGTTCGGACGTTGGGACGTGCGGACGTGCGAACGGGAAAGAGCCGTGAATCGCGAATCGGGAATCGTTTGAACTGCCGTTGGTCGTTGGTCGCGGGTCGTTTGTCGTGCCAACTGCCGCGGGTCGTTGGTCGTTTGACCGTGCGGACGCTGGGACGCGTGGACGGACGACCGTGCGGAGGTTAGGACGCGTGGACGTGCGGACGGGAAAGAGCCGTGAATCGCGAATCGGGAATGGTCTGGGCGCTTCGCGCCCAACGGCTTCCCAGCCTCCCAGCTTCCCAGCTTCCTAGCCGCCTCTCCGCCCAGTCGCCGGGCGTCCCAAGGTCTCCCTCACCCGAGGGGCGGGACGTCCGCCAAGTCCATGATCTCCCCCTCCCACCCCACTTCGGCGGCCCGAAATTTCAGCCGACGGTCCGCCGTCACAAGGGGAACCTGCCGCCGGCGGGCCACCGCCAGGTAGGCGCAGTCGTACACCGGGTGCTGCAGCCGAAGCGCGGTTTCCGCCGCCTCGGCCAGCACCTCGGCGGCGGGAACAAGCAGGGTGAAGAAATGGGGTAACGCCTCACCCACGGCGCTCAGGTGTTCCGGCGGCGCCTCCCCCCGGGAAACCCGCTTCCACGCCACGTTTGCGACCTCCAGGAGCACCAGGTCTGGCGCGATGAGCCCTTCGTAACGGTGGAGCACCCCCCTGGCGTTCGGGGTCAACGCCTCGTCGAAAAACCACTTCGCCGCCACGGATGCGTCCACCACGCAGATCATCGGGAGTCCCGGTCCTCCCGAATCAACTCCACACTATCCGCCGACGGGCGTGACGCCATGGCGCGGATCCGGTCCGCGAGCGCTACCCGCTCCTCGGGGCCAAGCTCGCTCGCCCGGGTCAGGATCTCCCGCAGTTCCTGCTCGAGCGCCTTACCGTGGAGCGACGCCCGAACCTTCAGGGCCCGCACCACCCGTTCGTCGAGATTCCGAACAACCACCTGAGCCATATTGTCACCCCTCTTTCCAAGTGACTTCCCGCTAGGACGTTAGGAGGCTGGGATGCTGGGACGGACGACCGTGCGGATGTTAGGACGCGTGGACGTGCGGACGGGGAACCGCGCGAACGCTAGGACGTGCGGATGTGCGGACGTTACGTCCTACCGTCCTACCGTCCTACCGTCCTAACGTCCCAACGCCCCAACGTCCTAAGCCAGTTCTCGATGCGAAGATCCGGCACTCTGGAGAACTCCTCGACATTGTCGGTCACAAGCGTGAGCCCCTCGGCCAGGGCGTGGGCCGCGATCAAGAGGTCGTTCGCCCCGATGGGCGTGCCCCGGGCCTCGAGGTGGTTTCGAATTCTCCCGTACTCCACATCCACGCCAGGACCGAGGGGCAGCACGTCGATCGCGTCCAGAAGCGCATCCACCCGTTCGGTCAACGCGGGCGACCCCTTCTTCCTCACTCCATAGCGCAATTCGCAGGCCACCACGACGCTGGTGGCGACCGCCGACTCGCCCACCCCCCGGATCCGTTCGGCAGCGTTTCCCCGAGGAAACCGGATGAGATGGGACAGGATGCTCGTGTCGAGCAGGTACCGAACCGCGCCCATCTCAGAGGTCCACGGGCTCGGGCGCGCGGTCCTCGATCGGGGGCAGTTCCTCGTCGCACGGTTCCCAGGCGTCGAGAAGCGCCAACACGGACTTCCTCGGCACCGGTTCGACGATCAGCCGATCGCCCTCCTTTCGGACAACCGCCTCGGATCCGGGCAGTTCGAACTCCCGGGGAATGCGAATGGCCTGGTTCCTGCCGTTCCGGAAAATCCTTACAACCCTTTCCGCCGACATCTGAGCCTCCCTCGTGTCTTGGCATAGGCCAGGCCTATGCTACCACCGGCCGGCACCGAGGGGAATGGCGGTGGGCGGATTCCCGTGCGGACGGGGAACCGCGCGGACGCTAGGACGTGCGAACGTACGGACGGACGACCGTGCGGAGGTTAGGACGCGTGGACGTGCGGACGGGTCCACCGCCGTTTGTCGTTTGTCGCTTGTCGTTTGTCGTTTCACCGTGCGGACGCTAGGACGTGCGAACGTACGGACGGAACGTCCCACCGTCCCACCGTCCTAACGTCCTAACGTCCTAACGTTCTACCGTCCACACGGCTTCGCTCCGGTTGCCGTAGGCGTCTAGGAGTTCGATTCTCCACGGGCCGCGGTCCACGGCGTCGGTTCGTTCGAGGCTTGCGTAGGGCCGGGCCTCGAAGGTTTGGCACAGGGCCACCTGGTCTCCCGCCGTGATCCGCATCTGGGCGACCTCCGGTCCCCCGGTCTGGTCCAGGTCCACCGCGACCCACACGGCCTTTCGGCCCTCGTCGGTCAGGTACCGGTAGGTGCGCACCCCTGCGACGGCCGGTGGGGTGCGGTCCGGTTCGGCTGCGGGCGGCAGGCGGTACAGGGGGTCTCCCACGAACGTGGTGATCCACTCCAGATGGATCTGGTTCGCCAGAAGCGCCTCGCCCGCTGTGTAGCCCCCCAGGAGCAGGGGGTACAGGATCTCGTCGTCCCACCAGCTCTTGTCGTGGATATGCGGTGCGTGCGCTTTTCCGGCGAATCCAGACCCGCCGGTCACCGTAATCCCCCTGCCCAGATGATCCACGAAACTGTCCGGCCGCCTCGATTGCCAGGAGTTGCTGGAGATAACCCGGCCCGCCACGGCGCCCGGGAGGAACACGTCGGTTTCGTTCCAGAAACCCGATCCCGGCGGCAAGAGGAGGAACCGGAGCCTTCGGTTCGACTCCCTCGGGTTGACCACGTGCGAGAACCCGCGGTTTCGGAGCCATTGGACGATCTTGGGTTCCTTCCCCTCAGGGGTCTCCGGCGCACCGCCCCCCATCTCCGGCCCGGCGTGCCGGCTCGCGTAGAGGGCCCGGTCCACCAGGGCCCGGGCCTCGAGGGGCGTGGTGCCGTCCACCCGCATGGCGAAGTAGAGGTGCCGGCCCGGAAACCGGCGCCGGTTCTCCGGGGTGAACCGGAGGGGCTCCGGGAGCCGGTCGAGATCGCCCTTGTCTTTCTTGTACGCGAGCGGGTGCAGGAACGGGTTCGCCCGCTCCCCGAAAAGGGGCCAGGCCTGGGGGGCCCGGAACAGGTACGCCGTGAACGCGTTCCGGTCGGCGAACCGGTGGGGCCGGGGCACGAAGCCCAGGGCGCCCTCCACGTCGTAATAAAGAAGTTGGAGCCGCTGCTCCAGCGAGACGGCCGCGCCGTGGTCGCTCCTGGCCGCCGTGACGCCCCGGGCGATGCCGTAGGTGGCCGCGGCCGTCTTGGGAAGCCCGTAGCACACCACGAGGAACAGCACGTGGTCCTTGAGCAGGGTCCCGTCGGGCCGGGCGTTTGCCGGGTCCTCCAGGAACCGGCGCACCGGTTCGGCCGCGTCCTCCTCGAAATTCCGGTCGTCCCGCACCCCGTCGGGACCGGTGCGGCTACACGAGACGTCGAGGATGTCGGCGTATCGGGCCGACCAGGTGTGGCGTTCCCCCGCGCCGTCCTCGATCTCGGCCTTGGCCTCGAAGGACCCGGTCACGAAAGACCGGCCGTCGAGCCGCACGTTCCATTTGCCCTCGGGCTGCACGGCCACCCGGTCGCCGAACCGGCTCTGCCCCCGCTCCACCACGACCACGGGTTCGCGCCCCGGGGGCCGCAGTTCCACCTGCAGGGTGTCGAACCGCCACCCGGCCTCGTTCTTGGGGAGCACGAGTTCCACGAGCCGGCTGTCGCGCAACTCCCCGGCCGGCTGGTCCCGCCCCCCGCCCGCCCGAAGCACCACCCCTGGCCCGTTGTCGCGGCTTTCCTCGACCAGGTGGGGGCCGTTCAGGTGGTTCATGCGGTGGCGGCACCGAAGCCCCAGCACGTAGGGCCGCTCGCCCGTTTCCGGATCGGTGTGCCGCGCCGCGTAGTACTCCGCGATCTCCCGGGAGTCGGGCCCAGGGTCGGTGAGCGGCGCGTCGGCCGACCAGTCGGCGTTGTAGAGCACGAGCACCTGGCTCGGCGGCACCCCGGCCCAGGCCGCGAGGGGCAACAGGCACAACGCCAGGACGATGGGAAACCGCACTCCTCCGCCTCCGCCGGGACACCGGGAACCAGAGACGGGCGTGGGATGCAAGAGGGGGGCCAGAGGAGGGGGCGACTGCTGTGAATGCCGTAAATCGTAAATCGTGAATCGTGGATGGGTTGAACCACCGTTGGTCGTTGGACCGTGCGGACGTTGGGACGTGCGGATGTGCGGACGGCTTACCGTGCGGACGCTGGGACGTGTGGACGGGAAAGAGCCGTGAATCGTAAATCGCCCAACTTCCGTGAATCGTAAATCGTGAATCGTGAATGGTCTGGGCGCTTCGCGCCCAACGGCCGCCTCGCCGCCTCGCCGCCTCGCCGCCTAGGCGCCTAGCCGTAAGAACTTTTCTTCCCAGGGTGTTACCTTCGGTTCCACCGGGGAGGGGGCGGGACAACTTCCGTGAATCGTAAATCGCCCAACTTCCGTGAATCGTAAATCGTGAATCGTGAATGGTTCGAAGTGCCGTTGGTCGTTGGTCGTTTGACCGTGCGGACGCTAGGACGCGTGGACGTTGGGACGTGTGGACGGGTCCACTGCCGTTTGTCGTTTGTCGTTTGTCGTTCGTCGGGAGAACTTCTGTCAACTACCGCAGTCATTTGTCACGGGTCGTAACCGGCGAAGCCCCACGACCAACGACTTACGACCTACGACCCACGGAAGTGTTACGACCTACGACGAACCACCTACGACCTACGGCCTTCAGCCGCCTAGCCGCCACGCCAGGGTCCCTACCAGGCCCCAGACGAGGGACAGGGCCGTGGCGGCGGTGAGGAGGAGGGCCGAGAGCCGGTGCCAGGGGGCCTCGCGGCGCAGCTCCTCGAAGCCCAGGAGGTGGCCGAGGACGAACCCGGCCGCGAGGCCACCGCCGTGGGCCCAGTTGTTGATGCCGGGGAACAGGAACCCGAAGAGGAAAATGCCCACGGTCCAGCCCCAGAGTTGCCGGAACACGGCCTCGCCGTACACGCCGCCCCGGGCCTTGCCGTAGTACATGGCCGCGCCGATGAGCCCCAGAAGCGAGGCGGATGCCCCGATGGTGAGCCCCACCCCGGCCAGGACCGACACGAAGAACCCTACGGCGCCGGTGAGGAGGTAGATCACGAGGAACCGGGCCGTGCCGTACTCCCGGGCCACGAAGGGCCCGACCTGCGCCAGGGCCGCCATGTTGAAGAAGAGGTGAAGGAGCCCCCCGTGGAGGAAGTTGGCCGCAAGCAGGGTCCACCAGCGGCCGAGGCGAACCACCGGCAGCGCCCCGGTGGCGCCGAGGAACAACAGCCCCCGCTCCGAGGGGCTCAGGAACGCCAGGGGGTTCCCCCCGCCCCGGAGGCCGCCCGGGTCCACGAGGAGCGACAGTCCGAACCACACCACGTTGACCGTAACGAGGGTCCGCACGAGCTCCCGGGGGCCGGGCCGGAGCCACCCCAGGAACGCCCGGCGAAACCGCATCCCCGGCGCGTGCAGGCCGCAGTGGGGGCACCGGGGCTCGTCGGACGAGATCAGCCGGCGGCAGTGGGGGCAGAGGATCGGGGCCATGGGGTCGGCCCTACCCCCCGAGCCCGATCCGGTCGGCCACGGTCTTCATGCCCTCGATGGTGTCGGCGATGAGGTCCGAGAGCTCCACCCCGAGCATCTCGGCGCCCTTCTGGATCACCGAGCGGTCCACCCCGGCCGCGAACGCCTTGTCCTTCCACTTCTTCCGGACGCTCTTGACCGGCAGGTCCATCACGCTCCGGGACGGCCGCACGAGGGCCGCGGCCGCCACGAGCCCGGTGAGCTCGTCCACGGCGTAGAGGGTCTTTTCCAGCTCGGTCACCGGCTCCACGTCGGTGCAGATGCCCCATCCGTGGGCCAGCACGGCCCGGATGTAGGGCTCGGGCCAGCCGTGGGCCCGGAGGATCGCCGGGGCGTGCTTGAGGTGATCGTCGGGGTGCTCCTCGTAGTCCACGTCGTGGATGAGGCCGATGACGCCCCACTCCTCCTCGTCCTCGCCCCGTTTGCGGGCCATGTGCCGCATCACGGCCTCCACGGCCAGGGCGTGGCGCAGGAGGTTTTCGCTCTTCACGTGCTCGGTGAGGATCTTCCAGGCCTCGTCGCGGGTGGGCTTGTTCTGCATCGGCATCTCCTTGGCTGGGCAGGGATTCCGTGCGGACGTTAGGACGCGTGGACGCGCGGACGGTTTACCGTGCGGACGCTGGGACGTGCGGACGTGCTGACGGAACGTCCCAACGTCCTAACGTCCCAACGTTCTCCGACCTACGACAAACGGCCCTTGGCCGTCCTAACGTCCTAACGTCCTAACGTCCTCGCCGCCCCGCCTTCTTCTCCTCCGCCTCGCTGCGGCGGAGGTACGTGGGCACGAGGGTCTCGGGGGGCACGGCCTCGCCTCGCTGCCACCGGGCCCAGCCCAGGAGGGCCACCCGGCCCGGGGGCACGGTGCCGTGCTCCGGCGGGGCCTCGTGGTAGCGCTCCCCCAGGGCCTCCCGGAACACCTCCCGGTACGGCGTCACCCCCCCGCCCAGGAACACCGCCGGGCGGCCGAGGTCGGCCACGGCCCGGGCGAAGGCGCCCGGATCCCAGGCGGCCGGGGGCACGAGGGGCTCGCCCGTGAGCCCGTCCCAGGCGCTGGCGTAGACCTGGCGCTTTTTCGCATCGAGCACCGGCGCGACGACTCCCGGCCAGGGCCCCATCCGGCCGGCCAGGGCCTCCAGGGTCGAAACGCCCACCACCGGGATGCCCAGGGCCAGGGCGAGCCCCTTGGCGGCGGCCACTCCCACCCGCACCCCGGTGAACCCGCCGGGCCCCGCGGTCACGGCCACGGCGGCGAGCTCGTCGCGGCGCACCCCGGCCTCGGCCAGGGCTTCCTCTAGGAGCGCGGTGAGCCGGCGGGACTGGCGCGGCCCCGTGGCCACCACCACCTCGCAGGCGAGCTCCCCCTCCACCACGACGGCCACCCCGGCCGTGCGGTCGGCCGCGTCGATGCCGAGGACCGCCCTCATCCGCTCAGGATCCGGGAAAGGTCGTTGTACATGACGAAGGCCATGAGGGCGAGAAGGATCGCCAGCCCGACCTGCTGGGCCACCTCCCGGTGCCGGAGGCTCACAGGCCGGCCCCGCACGGCCTCGATGCCGAAGAAGAGGAGGTGTCCGCCGTCCAGGATCGGGATGGGCAGGAGGTTCAACACGGCCAGGTTCACGGAGAGGACGGCCATGAGGAACAAGAAGCTCTGGAGCCCGGCCTGGGCCGTCTCGCCGGCCATCTGGGCGATGGCAATGGGACCGCCGAGGGTGCGGGGGCTCACCCGGCCCACCACCATCTTGACGAGCACCTCGGCCGTGACAGCGGTCCACCGGGCGGTCTCCCGGAGGCCCACCCAGGGGGCCTTCCAGATCGGGTTCCGCTCGACGGCCACCTCCCCCGCCGGGGCGATGCCAATCATGGGCTTTTGCACCACTTCCCCGAGCAGGGTGTGGGACTCCCGGAACACCGGGGTCACCCGGACCCGGAGCACCTCGCCCCCCCGCTCCACCGTGAGCTCCAGCTCCCGCCCCTCGGAGGCCGCGATCCGCTCGGCCATCTCGTCCCAGGACGCCACCGGCTCGCCGTCGATGGCGGTGATCCGGTCGCCGGGTTGGAGCCCGGCGGCCTCGGCCGGCATGCCGGGGCTCACCTGGCCCACCACGGCCTGGAGGATCGGGGTGCCAAACAGGCTCAGGAGCGAAAACACCACCACCGCGAGCACGAAGTTCATGGCCGGCCCGGCCACCACCGTGGCGATGCGGTGGCTCACCGGCCGGGCGCTGAAGCTCCGGGCGCCCTCGCCCGGGGCCAGGGGCTCGTCGGGGTCCTCGCCGAAGAGCTTCACGTAGCCCCCGAGCGGCACGGCCGACACCAGGTACTCGGTCTCCCCCCGGCGCCAGCCCCAGAGCTTGGGGCCAAACCCCAGGGAGAACTTGAGCACCCGGATCCCCAGGCGCTTGGCCACCAGGAAGTGGCCGAACTCGTGCACGAACACGAGCACGCCCAGGAGCACCACGAACGACAGGGTGGAATGGACGAAGGTCACGGACTCTCCCCCTTGCGCCGCACCCAGTCCTTGACGAACCGCCGGGCCCAGAGGTCGGCCTCCAGGGCCTCCTGCACGGTGCCCAGGGGGCGCGGGTCGTGGGCCTCCAGGGTCGCGGCCACGGCCTCGGGGATGCCCAGGAACCCGAGCCGTCCGGCCAGAAACGCGGCCACGGCCTCCTCGTTGGCCGCGCTCAGCACGGCCGGCACGGTGCCCCCCGCCCGGAGCGCCCGGTAGGCCAGGTCGAGGCAGGGGAACGCCTCGCGGTCGGGGGCCTCGAAGGTGAGCCGGCCGGCCGACACGAGATCCACCGAGAGGTCCGGAAGCTCAAGGCGCTCGGGGTACGCCAGGGCGTAGGCGATGGGGATGCGCATGTCGGGGGGGCCGAGCTGGGCCAGGAGGCTCCCGTCCACGAACTCCACCAGGGAGTGGACGATGCTCTCGGGGTGCACGGCCACCTCGATCCGCTCGGCCGGCACGTCGAAGAGCCAGCGGGCCTCGATGACCTCGAGCCCCTTGTTCATGAGGGTGGCCGAGTCCACGGTGATCTTGGGCCCCATGGACCAGTTGGGGTGGGCCAGGGCCTCCTCCACCCCTACCCCGGCCAGGCTGGCCCGGGTTCGGCCCCGGAACGGCCCGCCCGAGGCCGTGAGCACGAGCCGGCGCACGTGGGCGATGTCGCGCCCCTCCAGGGCCTGGAAAAGGGCCGAGTGCTCGCTGTCGACCGGCAGGATCCGCGCGCCCGTGCGCCGCGCCGCGGCCATGACCACCTCGCCCGCCGCCACCAGCGACTCCTTGTTGGCGAGCGCCACGGTCTTGCCGGCCAGCACGGCCGCGTAGGTGGGCACGAGCCCGGCCGCCCCCACCACCGCCGAGACGACCAGGTCCACCTCCTCGATGCCGGCCACCTGCACAAGCCCCTGGGGGCCGGCGAGGATCTCGGCTCCCACCCCCAGGTCCCGCAACCGCCGGGCGGCCTCCTCGTCGGGCACGGCCACCCAACGGGCCCCGAACTCCCGCGCCTGGGCGGCGAGCCGCTCGGGATGGCGGCCCCCGGCCGCCAGGGCCACCACCCGGAACCGGTCGGGATGGCGCCGCACGATGTCCAGGGTGCTGCGGCCGATGCTGCCGGTGGCGCCGAGAACGGCGATCCGCTTCACGGGCCGGCCCCGAGGAGTTTGAGGATGCCGGCGTAGGCCGGGGCCGCGAGAAGAAGCGCATCCACCCGGTCGAGCACGCCCCCGTGGCCCGGAAGGAGCGTGCCCGAGTCCTTCACCCCGGCGCTTCGCTTCCAGAGGGACTCCAGGAGATCCCCCAACTGGGCCGCCACATTGACCGCCAGCGCGATGCCCGCCCCCCGGATCATCCCATGGGGCACGGGCAGGAGAAGCGAGACCACGGCCCCGAGGATCGCCGCGGCCGCAAGGCTCGCCACCGCCCCCTCCACGCTCTTCTTGGGGCTCACGGCCGGGGCCAGGCGGTGTTCGCCGATCGCGGACCCCACGTAGTAGGCCGCCGTGTCCCCGGCCCACACCACGGCGAGCAGGAACACCACGGCCGACACGCCGACCTCCCGGATCCACACGAGGTGGCCCAGGAAATACCCCACCCCCACCCACGCGGCCACGGCGGCACCCCAGCGGCCGAGCCCGTCGGGGCTCGGGCCGGACCCCAGGATCCGCACGAGCACGTACCCGGCCGCGCCGAGGGCCAGCAGGAGCCCGGGCACGCCCGCGCCAGGGCACAAAAACCCGAGCACCACCGCGCCGGCCCAGAGCGAGACGCCGAGGTGCTCCAGGGGGTCGGGCTCGGGCACGGCCATGCGGAAATACTCGGCCGCCCCCAGGGCCGCGACCGCCGCCGTCAGCACCCCGAACCCCCAGGGCCCCCCGAACACCAACACCGCCAGAAAGCCGGCACCGGCCCACAGGGCCGTTCGCACCCTCGCGCTCACGGCGCTCCCCTCACCTGTTCGCTGGTCAGCCCGAACCGCCGCTCCCGCCGGGCATACTCGGCCAGGGCCGCACGGAACTCGGCCTCCCGGAACTCGGGCCACAACGTCTCGGTCACGTAGAGTTCGGTGTAGGCGAGCTGCCACAGGAGAAAGTTGGAGATCCGCATCTCCCCGCTCGTGCGGATCAGCAGATCGGGGTCGGGCACGTCGGGGGCGTACAGAAACGCCCGGAACCGCTCCTCGGTGAGTTCGGCCGGATCGAGGCCCTGGGCGAGCGCCGACCGCGCCGCGTGGAGGATCTCAGCCCGGCCGCCGTACGAGAGGGCCAGGATGAGGTCCAGGTCCCGGCCGTCCCGGGTTTCGGCCTCGGCCCACCGGACCGCCTCGAGGGCCGGCGGCGGCAGCCGCTCCAGCTCCCCGATGGCCCGCACCCGCACCCCGTTTCGCTTGAGTTCCGGCACCTCGGCCCGCAGGAACCGGCGCAGAAGCCCCATGAGCGCCCGCACCTCCCGCTCGGGCCGGCCCCAGTTCTCGGACGAGAACGCGAACAGGGTCAGGTAGCGCACCCCCGCGTTGCGGGCCTCGCGCACCACGGCCCGCACCGAGTCGATGCCGGCCCGGTGCCCCCGCACCCGGTTCCACCCGTGGCGCCGGGCCCAGCGGCCGTTCCCGTCCATGATGATGGCCACGTGGCGGGGCACCGAGGCCCCCCGGCCGGCGGATGCGGTCATCGGCCCCGGTTCCTCATACCTCGAGGATCTCGGCCTCTTTCTTCTTCAGAAGCTCGTCCACCTTGGCCACGTACTGGTCCGTGAGCTTCTGGATCTCGTCCTTGCCCCGCCGGGCGTCGTCCTCGGAGATGAGCTTTTCCTTCTGCAGCCGGTCGAGCTCGGCGTTGGCCTCGCGGCGGGCGTTGCGCACGGCCACTCGGCCCTCCTCGGCCATGCCCCGCACCACCTTCACGAGTTCCTTGCGGCGTTCCTCGGTGAGCTTGGGGATCGGCACCCGGACGATGTTCCCGTCGTTGGTGGGGTTCAGATCGAGCTCCGACTGGAGGATCGCCTTCTCAATGGCCGGGATGAGCGACTTGTCCCAGGGCTGGATCGCGATCAGCCGGGGCTCGGGGATCGAAAGGCTCGCCACCTGGTTGAGCGGCGTCGGGGTGCCGTAGTACTCCACCCGGATCCCGTCCAGGAGGCTCAGGCTGGCCCGCCCGGTCCGGACCCGGGCGAAGTGCCGCTGGAGGGCGTCTACGGCCTTCTCCATCGCCTTCTTGGCTTCCTGCTTCACCTCTTGCACCGATTCCGCCATGGCTCGAACCTCCTTCTGAACTGCCGAGAATCGTTCGGACGCGTGACCGTGCGAACGTTAGGACGCGTGGACGTGCGGACGGGGCAGCGGCCGCGGGTCGTTGGTCGTTTGACCGTGCGGACGCTGGGACGTGCGGACGTGCGGACGGACAACCGTGCGGACGCTGGGACGTGCGGACGGAACGTCTCGACGTCCTCACGTTCCACGACTAACGACCTACGACCTGCGACGAACGGTCCCTCGCGTCCCAACGTCCACCGGACTAGTCCCCCACCACCTTCGTGCCGATGTTTTCGCCGCAGACCACCCGGAGGGTGTTTCCGGGCTGGGTGAAGTCGTACACGATGATCGGCAGCCGGTTGTCGCGGCACAGGGAGATGGCGGTGGAGTCCATGACCTTGAGGTCCCGCCGGAGCACCTCGATGTACGACACCTCGTCGAACCGCCGGGCGTCGGCGTGGTCCACCGGGTCCTTGTCGTACACCCCGTCCACCTTGGTGCCCTTCAGGATCGCCTCGGCCCCGATCTCCATGGCCCGGAGCCCGGCCGCCGTGTCGGTGCTGAAATACGGGTTTCCGGTGCCCGCCGCGAAGATCACGATCCGGCCCTTCTCCAGGTGCCGGATCGCCCGGCGGCGGATGTAGGGCTCGGCCACCTGCTGCATCGAGATGGCCGACATCACCCGGGTGGTCGCCCCGTGGCGCTCCAGGGCGTCCTGGAGGGCCAGGCTGTTGATCACCGTGGCGAGCATGCCCATGTAGTCGGCCGTGGCGCGGTCCATGCCGGACGCGGCCGCCTTGAGCCCCCGGAAGATGTTGCCGCCCCCGATCACCAGGGCCACCTCGACCCCGAGGTCCCGCACCTCCACCACCTCGCGGGCCAGGCGCTCGACCACGGCCTGGTCGATGCCGAACCCCTGGGTTCCCATGAGGGCCTCGCCCGAGAACTTCAGGAGGATCCGCTTGTACACCGGCTTTCGCTCGCTCACGCTCCCGTCCTCCTCGCCCCGCCCCAAACGCACGATCGGGGGAACGGGCGGCCCCGTTCCCCCGACACCTTCTGGGGATCGGTTACCCTCGGGCCTGGGCGGCCACCTCTTCGGCGAAGTTGTCTTGGCGCTTCTCGAGGCCCTCGCCGAGCTGGAACCGCACGAACCGGCGGATCCGGATGTTCTCGCCGAGCTCCGCGATTTTCTGCTTCAGGAGCTCGCCCACCGTGACGTCGGGGTTCTTCACGAAGGGCTGGTCCAGCAGGCAGTTCTCCTTGAGGAACTTCTGGAGCCGCCCCTCCACCATCTTCTCGATCACCTGGGGGGGCTTCCCGCTCTCGGCCGCCTGCTCCGTGAGGATCCGGCGCTCGTTCTCCACCTCACCCTCCGGCACGCTCTCCTGGTCGAGCCACCGGGGGTTCGTGGCCGCGATGTGCATGGCCACGTCGTGCACGAACTCCTGGAACGCATCCGTACGGGCGACGAAGTCGGTTTCGCAGTTCACCTCCACGAGCACGCCGATCCGGCCGCCCCCGTGGATGTAGGCGTGCACCAGACCCTCGGCCGCGATCCGCCCCGCCTTCTTGGCCGCGTCGGCCAGGCCCTTTTTTCGGAGGAACTCGATGGCCTTTTCCATGTCGCCGCCGGTTTCCTGCAGGGCCTTCTTGCAGTCCATCATGCCGGCCCCGGTGCGCTCCCGGAGCTCCTTTACCGCTTGCGCCGTAATCGCCATGGCAATCTCCCTGTTTGGATGTCGAACGGATGGGGTGAACGCGCGCGGGCCCGATCAGTCCACGTCGATCTCCACCTCTTCCACCTCGAGGTACTCGTCGGACTCGACCGGGGCCTCCTCCTCGGCCTCCTCGGAGCCCGCCGCCATCTCGGTCTCCACGAACTCCTGGCGCTGGGCCTTGCCCTCGATGATCGCGTCGGCGATGCGGGAGGTGAACAGCTTGATCGACCGCAGGGCGTCGTCGTTCCCCGGGATGGGGTAGTCGATGAGGTCGGGGTCGCAGTTCGTGTCGAGGATCGCGATGATCGGGATGCCGAGCCGGTTGGCCTCGCGCACCGCGATGTCCTCGCGGGCGGGGTCCACGATGAACACGGCCGCCGGCAGGTTCTTCATCTCCTTGATGCCCCCCAGGCTCAGCTCGAGCTTCGCGGCCTCCCGCTGGATCTTCAGGCCCTCCTTCTTGGTCATCAGATCCACGGTGCCGTCGGCGAGCATCCGCTCCATCTCCTTCAGGCGCTCGATGCTCCGCCGGATGGTCTGGAAGTTCGTGAGCGTGCCGCCGAGCCACCGGTGGGTCACGTAGAACTCGCCGCAGCGCGTGGCCTCTTCGCGCACGATGTCCACGGCCTGGCGCTTCGTGCCCACGAACAGGAACCGCCCGCCCCGGGCCGCCGTTTCGCGGGCGAAATCATACGCCCGCCGGAACAGGTTCACCGTCTGGCTCAGGTCGATGATGTGGATGCCGTTTCGCTCGGTGAAGATGAACCGCTTCATCTTCGGGTTCCACCGGTGGGTCTGGTGGCCAAAATGGACCCCGGCCTCCAACATCTCGCGCATCGATACGGTTGCCATTGTGTCTTTCTCCTCTCTCGTGGTTGGCCTCCGCCCCCTTCGTCCCGCCTTCCGACCCGACCCGTTCGGGCACCACCGGCGGTCCAGGAGCGTGCGGAATGGAAGCGCATACGGGTACCACACCCGGCCCGGGGTTTCAAGGGCGGCTTGACAAAGGAGGGAAGGCTGGAAGGCTGGAAAGCTGGGAAGCGAGGACGCCGGGAAGCTTGGAGGCTGGACGGGCGCGACGCGTCCAGACCATTCACGATTTACGATTCACGATTCACGGCAGTTAGCCCGTCCGAACATCCCATCGGGGCGCGAAGCGCCCCGACGCCGCCACAGGAGGCCCGCCATGAAGCTCATCCAGGCCATCGTGAACACCGACCGGCTCGACGAACTGCGCGACCGCCTGTTCGAGATCGGGGCGCCCGGGCTCACGGTCGACAACGTGATGGGGATCGGGAAACCCCTGGGCCAGATGCGCTACTCCGACACCCGGGGGTTCGTGCCCAAGTTCTTCGCGAAGAGCCGGGTCCAGATCGTGGCCGAGGACGAACGGGTCGCCGAGATCGTGGACGCGATCCGCGCCGTGTGCCACACCGGCAACATCGGGGACGGCAAGATCTTCGTGCTGCCGGTGGACGACGTGGTGCGGATCCGCACCGACGAGAGGGGAAAAGACGCGCTGTATTAGCGTTGCCGGTTGGACCGTGCGGACGGACAACCGTTCGGACGCTGGGACGCGTGGACGTGCGGACGGGGTAACGGCTGCCGGTCGTTGGTCGGGGGTCGTTTGTCGTTTGACCGTGCGGACGCTGGGACGTGCGGACGTGCGGACGGGAAAGAGCCGTGAATCGTAAATCGTAAATCGGGAATCGTGAATCGGGAATCGTGAATGATCTGGGCGCTTCGCGCCCAACGGCTTCCCAGCCTCCCAGCCTCCCAGCCTTCCAGCTTCCCAGCCGCCTCGCCGCCCAGCCGCCTCGCCGCCGAGCCGCCGAGCGTCCCACCGTCCCAACGTGCTCGCCGCCCCCTACTCCGAACCTTCCGGCGGGGCGAACAGGGGGGCTTCCAGGGGCACCAGTTTGATCTCGATCCGCCGGTTCCGGGCCCGGCCCTCGGGGGTGTCGTTGGGGGCCACCGGCCGGTAGGGACCGAACCCCACCGCCGAAAGCCGCTCCGGCTCCACCCCCACCTGGTCCTGGAGGAACCGCACCACGCTCGTGGCCCGGGCGGTGGAGAGCTCCCAGTTGGTGGGAAACCGCTCGGCCAGAGCCCCCGAGATCGGCACGTTGTCGGTGTGGCCCTCGATCACTATGGCCTTGTCGGTTTGGGCCTTCAGCACCTCACCCAGGCGCCGCAGCACCTCTTCCCCCTCGGGCTTGATCCGGGCGCTTCCGGAATCGAAGAGGATCTCGTCGAGCACCTTGACCGAGAGCTTGCCCTTGAGCTGCTCGATCACCACCCGCCCCTCTTCCACCTCCTTCTCCATGCCCTTGAGAAGGCCCTGGTAGGTGCGGGACACCTCGTCGAGCTTTTCGCGTTTCTCCTGCTCGGCCCGGCGCCGTTCGGCCTCCAGGAGCTCGAGCTTCGCGTTTAGGTCCGCAAGATCGGCCCGGCAGGCCTCGAGCCGGGATTCCACGTCGAGCTTCTGGGACCGCAGGGCCGTGAGCTCCTCCTCCCGACGGCGCTCGCACGCCTCGACCCGGGACTCCGCCTCCTGCCGTGCCTTGCCGCACAGGTCGAGGTCCGCCTCCCGTTCCTGGGCCCGGGTGCGCCACCGGGCCGCGTCGGCCTCGGCCTCGGCGAGGCGGGCCGCCAGATCACGGGCCTTCCCCTCGAGGCTTGACCGCTCCTCGCCGCACCGGGCCAGCGCCTCCTCGGCTTCGGCCCTGCCCTTCCGTTCGGCTGCGAGCTCCTGCTCGGTGGCCCGGAGCCGCGCCTCCAGGGTGCCGGCTCGGTCTACGGCCTTGAGGTACTCCTCCTTGGCCACGCCGCATCCCGCAAGGAGCACGGCCAGCCCCAACACGCCCCAACGAAACCCCCTCACGCGGCTTCCTCCCTGCGCTCGGTGGGCAGCCACACGTAGAACTTGGACCCCACGCCCACCTGGCTCTCCACGTGCATCCTGCCCCCGTGGGCCTCGACGATCTTCCGGCAGATCGGCAGCCCCAGGCCGGTTCCCTGGTTCTTGGTCGTGTAGAACGGCTTGAAGATCTCGCTCAGCTTCTCGGCCGGGATCCCGGGCCCCTCGTCCTCCACCACCACCTCGACCCAACCGTCCCCGCCGGGCCCGACCCCGCCGTCCAGGGTCGGCCGCGCACGGGTCCGCACCGTGACCCGTCCGCGGCTTCCCACCGCGTGACGCGCGTTCAGGATCAGGTTGAGGAGCACCTGCTGGATCTGCTGCGGGTCCATCGGGATCTCCGGCATGGCCGGGTCGAGGTCCAGGTCCACCTGCTCGCGGGCCCCGCCCTCCTCCCGGTCCACGAAGAACACCGACTCTTCCACCACGTCGTTCAGGTTCGCCTGCTGCCAGTTGGGTACCGACTCCCGGGCGAAACTCAGGAGATCCCGGATCGTCTTGTCGAGCCGGTCGATGAGCTTGAGCATCTCCTGCACCACGGGGGTGCGGGGGTCGTCCGGGCCGAATCCCTGGGCCAGGACCTGTGCCGCCCCGGCGAGCCCGGCCAGGGGATTCTTGATCTCGTGGGCCACGCTCGCTGCCATCTCGCCGATCGAGGCGAGCCGCTCCGCCCGCATCATCTGCTCCCGGTGGAGCCGCTCCACCTCCTTGCTGGTTTCATCGAGGCGGGCGATCATGGAGTTGAAACTCCGTGCCAACCGGCCGAGTTCGTCGTTTCCGCCCACCCGGCTTCGCACGTCCAGGTTTCCCCGTTCCACCTCCTTCATGGTCTCGGAGAGCTCCCGCACCGGGCGGTTCACCATGCGGTCGAGCAGGAAGCTGATCGCCCCGGTCACGAGGAGGAGACTCATCACGGTGGAGGCCACCATGAACCGGGCGTTCTGCCGGATGTGGTTCTCGGTCTGGGCCATGCTCAGGCACACCTCCAGGACCCCGACGATCTCCTTCTGGGGGTCGTGGCAGGTGTGGCACTTGGGTTCGTTGTACATCACCTCGACCATGCAGAAGCTGCGGTGCCCCCGCTCCTCGCTCTTGAACGGCTTCGACCGATCGGGGCTCGTGAACACGTTGTAGACGAGCTCGTCCACCTCCTTGCCGATCTCGCCGGGCTCGGCCGAGTGCATAATCATGCCGTCGGCGTTGAAGATCCGGATCGTCTCGATGTCCTGGAACTGGCCCATCATCCGGATCACCTTCATCACGTCCTTCTGGCACCGGCCCTCCATGTCGATCCGGATGATGTTCGTGAGCGTCTTGGACAGGATCCGGGCCTGGTTCTTCGTGTTCTCGACCGCCTGGCGGTTCTGGGCCAGCACGTTGAGCCACGTGGCCCCACCCAGCACGAGGCCGAGCACGATCACGATCGCCAGGTTGATCTTGAAACTAAGGGAGGTCCGAAACACCGAAACGATCCGCTTCGCGCTCAGGTGAGAGCCGAACCGGGAACCCGGTCCGGCTCGGGAGAGGGAGCCCGGTGGAGGACGGTGGTCACGGTGAGGGCTTCACAGGCCGTGCAGTCGAGGCACCGGATGCAGTGCCCGGTGTTCTCGCCCTCATAGGGGCGGATTTCCATGGGGCACACCTCGTAGCACTTGTCGCAGTGGGTGCAAAGCGCCGGGTTCCACTGGAGCCGCACCAGACTCACCCGGTTAAAGAGGCTGTACAAGGCCCCCAGGGGGCACGTGGTCTGGCAGAACGGCCGCTTGGCGACCACCGAGGAGGCCACGAAGAAGATCAGAATGGCGACCTTGATCCAGAACAGGTCCCGGATCATCGTGCGCACTTCGGGGCTGATCGTGACCCACGGAAGCCCTCCGATCAGCGTGCCCATCGGGCAGAGCTTCGAGAACCAGTTCTCCGCCGTGATCCAGGGGACCACGAACACGAGCATCACGAGCACCACGAACCGAAACGGCCGGAGATATTTGGGGATTTTGATCTTGAGGGACGGCAGCTTGTACAACAGCTCCTGGAAAAACCCAAAGGGGCACAGGGTCCCGCAGGGCATCCGCCCCACGACCGCCCCGATCAGGCCGAGAAACCCCAGGGTGTAATAGGGGATCGCCCGCACCACCATGAAGTGCTGGAGCGTGCCGATGGGGCACGAGAAAAACGCCGAGGGGCACGCGTAGCAGTTCAGCACCGGCACGCAGAACCCCTTGGCCGCCCCCTGGTACACGGCCTTGGCCCAGTACCCCGGGAGGTACCCGTTGATTCCCAGGGACATGCCGGCCTGAAAAAAGCGTCGTGTTCGGATCCGGATCACGCGAGTTCCCGATCGAAGCTGGAAGGCTAACACCCGGGGAGGCGGAAACCTCCGCCATCCCATTTCACAAACGGCGCCCGCCAGAACCGCCCCTGTGGCTCCCACTCCTACCCGCCGAACCGGGGGTCACCCGACCCCGATGCAGCTCAGTCAAAGGAGTTGTCCGTTGAAGAGAACCTCACCCCACTCGTGCCGGGCTAGCCCCAGGTAGAGGGTCATCCCCATGAGGGCGACCCCCACCAGCCACACCGTGCGGCGCCACCGGGTGTTCCACAATCCCGTGCCCACGGTGAGCACGATCAGAAGCCCCATTCCCAAGGGGATGAAGTTCGCGTCCCAGAAGAGCTCCCGCAGTTCGAGCACCCACTCGGGCATCGGCTACCCCTCGCCCCGGTCGCGCCAGGCGAGTTCCACGGCCTGGCGAAACGACGCGGCCGCCTCGTCCCACCGGCCCTGGGCGGCCGCGATCTCCCCCTTCTCCGCAAGAACCCTGGGGTTTCTCGGGTCGAGCTCCAGAGCCGCATCGATGGCTTTGGCCGCCTCGTCGTGACGTCCCAGGGCGCGAAGGCTCCGGGCCTTCACCACCAGGGCCGGCGTATAGGCGGGCTCGATCGCCAGAGCCTCTTCGGCCACCGCGAGGGCCTCGTCGTGCTTCTCTCTCGCCTCCAATACTTCGGCCAGGAGCCCCAGGGTCTGGAGGTGCTTCGGCTGGATCTCCCGGGCCTCCCGCAGCACGGCTTCCGCCTTCTCGATGAATGCCGGGTTCTTTCGGGACTCCTCCACGTAGATTCGGGCCAGCAGGACCCGCGGATCGGCCCATTTCGGGTCAAGCTCCGCCGCCTTCTCCAGATCGCGCACCGCCTTTCGTGCCATGCCCCGCTGGATCAACACCTGGGCCTTCTGGTAGTGGAGGGTGGCCTTTTTGGGGGGCACGTAGTCGCGCTTCTTCACCGCGACGCGGGCGCTCGCCTCCGGGGCGATGCCGAGGAGCGCGTCCACCGCCTCCTTGAGGTCGGTCTTCGTGGCCGTGGAGTAACTGGCAAACGCGTAGCGGACCGTTCCCGAGTCATCCAGGAGGGCCACCGACGGCGTCGCCACCACCCCGTACGCGTAGTAGGTGGCCAGCCCCTCGTCCACCACCACGGGAAACGGAAGGCCCTTCGCCGCCTGCTCGACGGCCGCGCGGGTCTCGGCGTCCAGGTGCTCGTGGTCCACATTGACCGCCACCACCTCGAATCCCTTGTCGTGGCGCTCGGCATACACCTTGGCCAGATCCTCCAGGAGCTCCTTGCTCCGCGGGCTCCAGGTGGCCCAAAAGACCACGGCCAGGGCCTTGGCCCCCACCTTGTCGGCGAGCCGGATCTCGGAGCCGTCCAGGGTCTTGAGCGTGAACTCCGGCGCCTTCTGGCCGACCTCCACATACTTGAACGCCGCGGCGGCCGGGGCCACCGCCAAGAGCACCAGGAACCCCAAGAAGACTCCGAACCGTCGACCCGCCATGGCTGACTCTCCTTACCTCACCCTCAGTGGAGCAGCTTTTCCAGCGCCTTCCGGTACGCCTCCACGGCCTTTTCGTACTGGCCGGCCCCCTCGTAGATGCGGCCGAGTTCGTAGTAGATCCGCTCCGGCTTGGGACTGATCTTGGCCGCGTCCTCCAGGGTTTTGGCCGCCTCGTCCACGTTGCCGCGAATCCCCATCACCCGCGCCAGCCCCACCTTGGCGTCGGCGCTCCGTGGGTTTAGTTCCAGCGCCCGCTTGAGGTGCACCTCGGCCTCGTCCGCGTTGTCGGGGGAGGCGTCCAGGAGCCAGAGCCCCAGCAGCTCGTGGGCCTCGGCGTACGTGTCGTCGGCCTTCACGGCCTCCCTCGCCGACTCCAGGGCCTTTTCGGGCATCTTTCGCTTCACCAGGAGCTTCGCCTTCTGGAGGTAGCGCTCGGCGTCCTTCCGGGCGCCGGACTTCTCCGGGGCCGAAGCCGCGGGCTCCTCCCGGACCTCCTCGCCCAGGGCCTTGGCCACGAGATGCTTCACCTCGTCGGCAAACCCGGCGGTGTACCCCCCCACCTCCTCCACGAACTTGCCCTCCGGATCGATGACGCCGGTGCTCGGGGCCACCAGAACCCCGTACGTGCCGTAGACCTCCTGGTCGGCGTCCACCACCACGGGGTACGAAATCCCCAGCCCTTCGGCCCAGGCTTTCGCGTCTCCGTCCGCCGGGTTCACAATCACCCCCACCACGGCCGCCCGGTCCGGAAAGGCCGCCTTCACCTCTTCCAGGGCCTTGGCCGCGTTTTCGCTGCGTTCCTGGCCCTGGCGGAGAAACGAAACGACCACGGCCTTGCCCTTAAACGACGACAGCGACACCGTCTCCCCTGTCACCGTCTGCAACGAGAAATCCGGCGCCGGCTGCCCCGGTTCCACCTTCCGGAACCCCGCCGCCGTGTCGGGCGCCGCCGCGAGAACCCCCGCGATCGCCAAAGCGGCCAACCCGTTGCCCAGGTGCCAACATCTCCGCATGGCCCTTCCTCCTGCTCCCGAATCCAAGAAGCCTTCCGGCCCAACGCAAAAACCCGGGGGGCCGCCGCCCCCCGGGCGGAACCGAACTCAGTACACCACGGGGTTCTCCCGGTCGTAGTCCTTCGGCTTGTGGCACCCCACCACGCACCGGCCGCCGGTGGGGGTCTTGGTGTAGTTCACCGGCAGCTTCCACATCTTGCCGAAGGGCACCTCTTTGCGGATGTGCTTCTCCTGGTTCCCCGCGTGGACCTCGTGGCAGGCCTTGCAGCTTCGGCCCTTGGGATCCTTGTTCACGTGGAGGAAGTGCAGGTTCCGGTCGCCGTTTCGGAAGTCCGTGAGCTTCGTCGTGAACTCGTTTAGAGCGATGTCCTTGTTGTGGCAGTCGAAGCACAGGGCGTAGTTCTCGGTCTTGTAGGGCATGTAGAACTGGGCCGGGAACGGCTTCTTCAGCACGAATGCGTAGTTCGATCCGTGGGGGTCGTGGCAGGCGTAGCAGTCGTTCTGCTTGACCGGCCCGTGGAGAAACTTAGAGTTCTGGATCTTGGCTGCCATGTCGGTGTGGCACGTGAAGCAGATTTCCTTCGTGGGCGCCTTGAGCTGCCGCGGGTAGTTCGACGAGTGGGGGGTGTGGCAGCCGGTGCAGGGCTCCTTTTTCAGGGCCGTGTGCTGCACCGTGGACTCCTCGATGTGCTTTTGCATGTCCTTGTGGCAGCGGTAGCAGAGCTCTTTGCCCTCACCGTAGAGCATGTAGGGGGCGTCGGTGGCATGGGCGTTGTGGCACTTGCCGCAGTCCTCCTCCACCGGCTTGTGCACGTACTTCCGTGTAAACTCCTCCTTGCGGTCGATGTGGCACAGGAGGCAGAGTTCCGCGCCTTTCTCCTCGGTCAGGTTCGGATAGGGCGACGAGTGGGGGTTGTGGCAGATGTTACAGTCCCCGGCGGCCACCGGGCCGTGCACGAACCCCCGGTTCGTCTTGTTGTTCTCGTGGCAGCTAAAGCACAGCTCGCTCGTGGTGGGCTTTTTGAGCTGGAGCTCGGCCTCCGACTGGTGCGGGTCGTGGCAGGCGATGCAGTCGCCCGTGGCCACGGGCTTGTGCACGGTGCGGTTCGCGTCCTTGCGGTCGTGGCAGGCGTAGCACAGGTCCTTGCCGCCCCCGAACGCCAGCTTGAAATCCTGGCCCGACTTGGTGGGGTGATTCGGGTTCCCCTCCTCGTGGCACACCACGCACTGGCCGGCCCCCACCGGCCCGTGGACATAGGTGGCCTTGCCCATATTCGCGTGGCACTGATCGGTGACGCAGCCCTCCTGCGCCCCCGCAGCCCCCGCCGCCAGAAGCACCCCGGCCAACACCGCGCCCAACATCCCGTGTCTCATGGATCCATCCCCTGTTCGAACGAAAGAAAACCCTCGACGACCCCGATCGTTCCCCCGTCTCGGCATGGTCTCTCCTCCTCCCGAAGCGTTACCCCGCGTAACTGTGAAGCCCCGACAACACGAAATTGACCCCCCAGTACGTGAAGATCACGCACCCGAATCCGACAACCGAAAGCCACGCCAACCGCGCGCCGCGCCACCCCGCCGTGAACCGGGCGTGGAGGTACGCGGCGTACACGAACCACGTGATGAGCGACCAGGTCTCCTTGGGGTCCCAGCTCCAGTAGGTGCCCCAGGCGTAGTTGGCCCAGATCGCGCCGGTCAAGATGCCCAGGGTGAGCAGCGGAAACCCCACCGCCACCGACTTGTACGCCAGATCGTCGAGAACCCGTGCCGGCGGCAGAATTCCCGGGGCATCCTTGCCCAACCGGGCCTCGGTGCGGCGCCGGAACAGATACATGATCGAGACCGCAAACCCCACCGCAAATGCCCCGTACCCGAAGAAGCAGGTCACCACGTGGGCTGTGAGCCAGTTGGACTGGAGCGCCGGAACGAGGGGCTGGATCTCGGAGGAGATGTGGGGATTGAGGGAGACCACGGCGATGCCGAGGAATCCCAACGGGGCCACGAAGGCGCCGATGGCCCGGTACCCGTACAGGCGCTCGAACACCAGGTAGATCAGCATGATCGACCAGGCGAAGAACACCATCGACTCGTACATGTTGGAAAGGGGAATGTAGCCGTACCCGGCCTGGTGGGACTCGATCCAGCGTACGACCATGGCGGCCGTGTTCACGAGCCAACCGGCGAGCGCCAGGCCCGTGCCGATCCAACCCGTGACCTTGGAGCGATGCACCAGGTACACCACGTACCCGAAGGTCGCCAGCAGATACAGGATCATGGCGATCCCGAAGAGCTTATCGTTGATCATCGTTCCTCCGTGGAAGGGGCCCCCTCGGAACGCGATCCGGGCCCCCTTATAGCAACTTGGGGTCTACTTTTCAAAGAGTTCTTGCGCCTCGGCGCACAAGTCCTGGAACCACCGCTCGAAGGCGATCCGGTTCCGGCTGGCGTTGCCCCCCAGGAACACCTCCACCGGGCCCTTCTCCGCAGGCCGGATCCGGGCCCAAACCCGGCGGTGGCTCACGAAGAACGCGATCAGGCACCCCAGGGTGATGAAAATGCAGCCGGCCCAGATGAGCGGCACCCCCGGGTCGTAGGCCACCTGGAGCCCCGTGTACATGAGGGTCTCGACCCCGTCCACCCGAACCACGTACCCGTCGAGCCGGCGGTGGTTGCCCTGGGGGGCCTGGAACACCACCGTGCTCTGGGGTTCCCCCTGGGCGGGCTGGAGCACCACCTCGACCGCGGGGCCCATGCCCCGAAAATCCCCGGTCAGGTTCCGCAGAATCAGCCGGTCGCCGTTTTCCAGCTCGACGCTCCCCCCCTTCTCCACCCGCTTACGATGAAACAGGATGTTCCGCCGCGGGCCGAACACCGTGAGCCAGGCCGACCTCCCGCCGGCCTGGCCGTAGGAGGACTGGTAGAAATAGATGTCCTTGTAGATCAGGGGGCTATTGACCTCGATCCGCTTTTTCAGGACCTCTTGGCCGTTTTCCAACACCGTGAGGTCGCTGATGTAATCCTTGGGCCGCCCGGTGGGCCGCCCCTGGGGATCGGTATAGAAGGTCACCTCGAAGTCGTCGCAACGCACCTGGAACCCGAGGTCCTTCACCCCCCCGTCCCGGAGACGGATCTGGGAGACGGTGTCGCCCTCCACGATGTTCACGAACCCCTTGAACCCCCACTGGGCCCCCACGATGGCCCCCAGCCCGAATAGAAACAGGCTAAAGTGGGTCACGTACACGCCCATCCGGGCCCAGCCCCCGCGGGTGCCCAGGAGATACACGGCCCCGTCCCGCTCCTCCCGGAACACCTTACGCATCCGGCGTCTGAGAAGCGTCTCGAGCTTTTCCGCCACCGCCCCCACGTCTCCGCCCTTGACCCGGGTGGTCCACTTTTCGTGGATCGCCACCGGCTTTCCGTCGAACACGGGGTCCTTGTAGGTCATGAGGCGGATCGCGTGGGGCAGGCGCTTGAGCGAACAGAACGTGATGTTCACGAGCAGGAGAACCAGGAGCGCCTGGAACCACCACGAGTAGTACATGTTGTGGAGGCCCAGGGCCCAGATCACCCTGGCCCAGCCCTCGCCGTACTCGGCCGCGTAAACCCCGAACTCCTTGCCCTGCTGGATCACGGTGCCGAACACGCTCGTCGCCGCGAGGGCAATGAGCACCACCACGCTCAGCTTGATCGAAGCGAAAAACTCAAAAAGCCTCTTTCCGAAGCCCGCCTTGGCCGTTTGCTTCAAGGGTCGTACTCCTTGGGGCGTGACTCGTAAATGGTGAGTCGTAAATCGTTTGAACTGCCGCAGGTCGTTTGTCGTTTGACCGTGCGGACGTTGGGACGTGCGGACGCGCGGACGGAACGTCCCACCGTCCTAACGTCCTAGCGTCCCAACGTCCCAACGTCCCAACGTCCTAACGTCCTAACGTCCCAACCTTACAACTCCCGGTGGCACTGGAGGCAGCGGCCGGCTTCCCGCCGGGCCGAGGCCGGGTTGAAGCCGAGTTCCACCTCCCGGAACCCCTCGCGCCGCTGCCTCAGGGACACCTTGGGCATCTCCTCCCGGATGCGCGCCTCCGGCGTCTCCCGGTGCCCCGGAAAGGGCTGGCGCACCCGCCGGTCCCGAAGCCGCCAGCCCGGCACCCGCTCCGGCGCGAGATCCGCGAAGAGGGCGAGCGCCGCCCGCCGGCCCTGGGCCATCGCCGCCACGGCGGTGGCCGGCCCGCTCACCGCGTCGCCCCCTGCGTACACCCGCTCCAGGCTCGTCCGCTGGGTCTCGGGGTCCACCCAGATCCGCCCGTCCGGTTCCCGGCGCAGGCCCGAAAGGACGGGGTCGGAAAACACGGGGGCCTCGACCCGCTGCCCCAGGGCCGGGATCACCGCGTCGGCCTCGAGCGTCCAGTCCTTTCCCTCCACCGGCACGGGCCGGGGCCGTCCCGTGGCGTCGGGCGCACCCAGCTCCATGGTGCGCACGCGAACCTCCAAGCCGTCCCCCTTTTTTCGGATCTCCGCGGGGTCCGCCAGAAAGTGGAACTGCACCCCCTCGCGCACCGCCTCCTCCACCTCGTCGGCCCGGGCGGGCATCTCGTCCCGGCTTCGGCGGTACAACAGATGTACCTCCTCGGCCCCCAGCCGGAGGGCCGTGCGGCACACGTCCATGGCCGCGTTCCCCCCCCCCACCACAACAACCCGACGCCCCAGGCGCACCGGCGCGGCCTCCTTGGCGCGCCGGAGCACCTCCTGGAAATCCGTGCACAGCTCCGCCCCGGGGATCCGAAGCTCGATGGACCGGGCGGCTCCCACCCCCAGGAACACGGCGTCGTACTCCCGCAGGAGATCGGCCAGCGGCATCCCCCCCGGCCCAACCGGGGTATTGCACCGGAACCCCACCCCGCGGCTCCGAAGATCCTCCAATTCCTCGTCCAGGATGTAGGCCGGAAGGCGATACTCGGGGATCGTGGTCGCGAGCCGGCCTCCCAGGACCTTTTCCGCCTCGAACACCGTGACCGAGGCGCCGAGCACGCTCAGGTAGTACGCGCAGGAGAGCCCGGCGGGACCCGCCCCCACCACCGCCACCTTGAGCCCGCCGCCGTCCAGGTGCACCGCCCCCCCCGACGGCGCGGTCCCCCGCCGGTCCCGTTCCCGGTCGGCGAGAAACCGCTTACACCCGTTGATCGCGATCGGCTCCCCGTCGATGCCCCGCACGCAGGCGGTTTCACAAGGATGGGGGCAGATCCGGCCGATCACCCCGACGAGCGGCACCCGGGTACGCACGAGTCCGTAGCCCTGCTCCAGGTTTTCGTCGAGGATCAGTTGGAGATAGTCCGGGATGGGAAGCGCGGCGGGACACGCCCGCTGGCACGGCGGACGCGGCGCGGAGGGTCCCCACCGGGCATCGGCCCAGGACACGGCCAACACGAACCCGGCGGCACCGAGCAGGAACAGGTGGCCGTAGGAAAACCCGTTCCAAACCGCGGCCACGAGGCCCAGCGCCAGCGGGATAAGGCACGCCAGCACCAGGCCCGTGAGCCAACGGCGCTGGTACATCTGCCCCGCGCCGGCCGCCACCAGCGACATCCACGCCCCCCTGGGCCGCAACCGGCGGTCGGCCGCGATCTCGTGGAGGAGGCGGTCGCGCCCCCGGAGCCGGCCCGCACAGGTCCGGCACCGGAGCGCTTCTCCCTTGGGCTCGATCCGGCAGAGGCTACAGTCCCAATATCGTTCCATGCGCTCGTCAAGGTTCGGGTGTGACGGAATCCGCCCTCCGTGCCGCGAGTAGCCCCCGATCCCCACCGGATCGCCACGCACGCCTCCCCCGGCCCCGGAAGGGGGGCCTACCACTTTTCGACGTAGGCGTACGCGTTGTGATTGTGGATGCTTTCGAAGTTCTCGGCCTCCACCGAGAACCACGTTACGTTCGGGTCGCGCAGGAGCGCCTGGGCCACGTCCCGGACTATGTCCTCCACGAACTTGGGGTTGTTGTAGGCCTTCTCCGTCACGTACTTTTCGTCACTTCGCTTGAGAAGGCTGAACACCTCGCAGGACGCCCGGCTCTCCACCAGATGGATGAGGTCCTCGAGCCACACGAACTCCCGGAACCGCACGTTGACCCGCACGTGGGACCGTTGGTTGTGGGCGCCGCCCGCGCTGATCGCTTTGGAGCACGGGCACACGCTCGTCACCGGCACTCCCACCTCGGCCACCAGGTCGAACTTGTCCTCTTCCAGCGATCCCTTGAGGGCGCAGGGGTAGCTCATGAGCGAGGCCGCCCGGCTCACCGGGGCCCTCTTCTCCATGAAATAGGGGAACCGCAGTTCCAGATGGGCCGAAACCGCGTCCAGGCGCTCCCGGATCTTCTCGAGGATGCTCCGGACGTTCCCCACCGCGATGCCGTGGCGGTGTTCGTTCAGGACCTCGACGAACCGGCTCATGTGGGTGCCCTTGAAGTGATGGGGCAAGCCCACGTACATGTTCACCGTGGCCACCGTGTGCTGCTCGCCGTGGGTCTTGTCGAGCACAGTGATGGGGTAGACGATGTCCTTCACCCCCACCTTGTCGATGGCAATCCGGCGATGGTCGGCGCGGCTTTGGATGTCTTCGAGCACGGGATCAATCCCGGATGTAGGTGGCCGCGGCCCGGTTGCTCTCCCACGCGGTCACCCGGTGCACCCGGATCCCCTCCCGGTCGACCCGCCGGGCCACCTCGTGGCACAGGTACTCGGCGATCCGCTCCGACGAGGGGTTCCGTTCCCGGAACGCCGGAAGGTCGTTCAGGTAGGCGTGGTCCAACTGGGCCAGCACCTCCCGCGTGGCCTTCTTAAGTTCCTGGAAATCCAGGGCCAGATCGGTGGCGTCCAGGCGGTCCGCCCGGACCACCACCTCCACCTTCCAGTTGTGTCCGTGGAGGGCCTCGCACTGCCCCTGATAGCCGCGCAGGTTGTGAGCCGCGGCAAAATGCTCCTCGATCTTCACCTCGTACATCGGCGGTCCTTGTTCGGCGGAAGGGCTCTGTCGTTTCCAGACCTCGTGCCCGAAAGAACGAAGGCGGTACGGTATCACCTGGGAAACGAAGTTGTCTAGTCTTGCGGGGCCGCCACGAGGAGCACCTGTACGTCCATCACGTTGGTGCGGGTGGGGCCGGTGACGAGGAGATCCCCGACCTGCCGGAGCAGGGCGTAGCTGTCGTTCCGGTCCAGGAATTCCGCAGGCTCGAGGCCCGAAGCCCGGGCCCGCGCGGCCGTGGTCCCGTCCACCAGGCCTCCGGCCGCGTCGGTGGGGCCGTCGGTGCCGTCGGTTCCCCCGGAGAGCGCCGCGATCCCCTCCCACCCCTCGAGCGCCAAGGCCATGGCCAGGGCCATCTCCTGGTTCCTCCCCCCTTTCCCGCTGCCCCGCAGCGTCACCGTGGTCTCGCCCCCCGCGAGCAGGCACGCCGGCGGCGCCACCGGGTCGCCCCGCTCCCGCGCCTCCTGGGCCACGGCCACCAGAGCCCTGCCGACCTCCCGGGCCTCCCCCTCGAGACGGGAGGTGAGGATCAGGGGGTTGTACCCCAGGGCACGAGCCCGTGCGGCCGCGGCCTCCAGGCTCTTCCGGTTCGATCCCACCACGACGTGAACGATGCCGGCGAGCCGGGGGTCTCCGGGCTTGGGGGTGTCTTCCACCTCTCCCCGGCAGCCGGCCTCGATGTGGCGGCGCACCGCCTCCGGCACCCGGTCCCAGACACCTCGCCGCACCAGCACCTGGCGGGCCTCGGAGAACGTGGTCGGGTCGGGGGAAAACGGCCCCGAGGCGATCACGTCGAGCCGGTCGCCGATGACGTCGGAGAGCACCAGGTTCACCACCCGGGCCGGATGGGCCGCCGCCCCCAGGCGCCCGCCCTTCACCTGGGAGAGGTGTTTCCGCACGGCGTTGAGTTCCCCGATCGTGGCGCCGCTCGCCAGAAGGAGCCGGGTGACCTCCTGGACATCCTCCAGGGTCACCCCGGGCGCCGGAAGGCTCAGGAGCGCCGAACCGCCCCCCGAAAGCACCGCCACCACCAGGTCGTCCGGGCCGGCCCCGCGGACGAGTTCGAGGATCCGGCGCCCCGCTTCCACCCCCCTGGCATCGGGCACGGGGTGGGAGGCCTCCAGCACCTCGATCCGCCCGAGGGGCAGGCCGTGGCCGTCCTTCACGCACACGACGCCCCCCGCGATGCGATCGCCCAAAACCGTTTCCACCGCGGCGGCCATGGGTGCCGACCCCTTCCCGGCCCCCACCACCCACACCTTTCCCGCCTCGTGGAGCCGCAACCGGGCCACCGGTTCCGGTTCCGGGCCCACCTCCAAATCGTCGCCCCGTCGCCGAAGGTGTGCCACCACCGCGGCCTCGGGGTCGGCCGCGCCCACGGCCGCCCGGAAGACGGCCAGGGCGTCTTGCCTCAGCCGGTCTGCGCCGTCGGCAGCGGCAGGAGTTCCACCCGGCCCTCCCTCACCTGCGTTTGCAGCCATTCCTCCAGCTCCTTGCGGAACTTCCGTTCCTCCAGATACGCCCGCACCTCTCCCCGCAGGTCGAGCGGGTCCTCAACACCGAGCCGGTCCCCCTGCTCCCGGATGAACCGCAGCACCTCGGTCAGGGGGACGAAGGTCATCTCCCGACGGAACGCGAGATATTTCCGGGCCAGGACCTCTTGGCGCTGGCGCAGCCGCAGGTGCTCCGGGTCGAGCCCGAGCACCCGGCAGAGCTCGGGGGGCGGCCGGTTGCAGCGGTTCGCGAGCGCCTCCAGCTCGGCGTCGATCTCGGCCGGCGAGACCTCGAGCCGGAGCCTCTCGGCCTCCGCCGCGAACAGACGGCGCCGCACCACGGCGTCGCGCACCACCCGGGCCAGGGCCTCGGCCGCCGGCCGCCCTTCGAGCCGTCGGATCGCGGCCTCCCGGCGGATCTCGCTCCAGGTCAGGGCGTACCCGTCGATCCTTCCCACCAGGGCATCCACGAGCTCGGCCCGCACCGGGGCGGCGCCGAACCCCCAGGCCGCCAGGGCGATCAGCGCCGCCGCTTTTGGTAGCGCCTTACCCATCGCCGGTGCTCCTCGTAGGTGTCGGAAAACACGTGGGTGCCGTCGTTTCGGCTCACGAAGTACAGGTACGTGACCGGGGCCGGCCGCACAGCGGCCTCGAGGCTCCCCCGGCCGGGGTTGGCCACGGGGCCCGGCGGGAGACCCTTGCGTGTATAGGTGTTGTAGGGGTGATCGGTCCGCAGGTGCTCTCGGGTGAGGTTCCCGTCGAACTCCGGGATGCCGTAGATGACCGTGGGGTCGCTCTCGAGCCGCATGCCGCGTCGCAGCCGGTTCCAGAACACGGCCGCGATAAGGGGCCGCTCCTCGGGAACCCCCGTTTCCTTTTCCACGATCGAGGCCAGCGTGACCCACGAGCGCAGGTCGAGCCCCCGCGCCTCGGCCTCGGGCAACAGGGGCTCCGTCACCTCACGGAACCGGCTCACCAGCGCCGAGACGACCTCCTCCGGCTCGAGCTCCCTGGCGAACCGGTACGTGTCGGGAAAGAGGTACCCCTCGAGGGTGGGCCCCGGAAGATTCCACCGGCCCGGCGCCCCCTCGTCGTAGCACAGGGCCTGGAACCGGACCGGATCGGTGACCCCGGCCTCGCCCAACACCCTGGCCATGTCCCGCGCCGTGAGGCCCTCGGGCAGCACGACCCGCACCTGCTCCACGGCCCCCCGGCCCACGGCCTCGAGCACGGCCCGAGCGCTCGGGGCCTCCCCGAACCGGTACGAACCCGCCTTGGGCCCCCCGGGCGGCATGCTGGCCCCGATCGCCAGTCGCGCCAGCACGGGATGGGGGAAAAACCCGGCTTCGGCAAGGAGTTGCGCCACCTGGGCCGCGGTGGCGCCCCGGGGGATCGTGATCCCCCGCTCGGCCCCGGGCCTGGGCCGGTCGAGTCCGGAGGCGATCCAGACGGTCGCCACCCACGCGAACCCCGCGACCAGGGCCGCCGCGCGCCACCCCCAGCGACCGAGGCTCATGACCCGCGTTCGAACCAGTTCCTCACGTAGTACCAGGTGGTGTCCCGGTTCAGCTTGGCGATGGCCGTGGTGAGCGGCACCTCCTTCGGGCAGGCCTTCACGCAGTTCTGGGCGTTCCCGCACTCGGTGATGCCGCCGTCACCCATCACGGCCTCGAGGCGCTCCTCGGCGAGCATTCGGCCGATGGGGGAGATGTTGAAGTAGAGCGCCTGGGCCAGCGCGGCCGGGCCGATGAAGTTCGTCCGCCGGTTCACCTGGGGGCACGCCTCCATGCAGCACCCACAGGTCATGCACCGGCTCAGCCGGTACCCGAACTGGCGGCGCTTCTCTGCCAGACGCGGCCCGGGCCCCAGGTCGTAGGTGCCGTCGATCGGCACCCACCCCTTGATGCGCTTGAGGTTCTCGAACATGAAGGTGCGATCCACCATGAGGTCGCGCACCAGGGGGAACTTGCTCAAGGGCTCCAGCACGATGGGCTGCGCGAGCTCATCCACCAGGGCCGAGCAGGCCTGGCGGGCCCGGCCGTTGATCACCATGGTGCAGGCGCCGCACACCTCCTCGAGGCAGTTGCAGTCCCACACCACCGGGGTGGTGGCGCGGCCCTGGGCGTCCACGGGGTTCTTCTGGATCTCCTGCAGGCAGGTGATCACGTTCATGTGCTCGTAGTGGGGCACCGCGAACTCCTCCCAACGGGAGGGCGCGTCGGGCCCGTCCTGGCGGCGGATCCGAAGCCGAACCGTCCGGCTCATCCGAGGGTCTCCTTCTTGTCCACGTCGTACTTTCGCGGCCGGGGGGCGATGTACTGGATGTCCACGTCCTCGTAGTCGATCCGCGGCCCGTCGGGGGTATACCGGGCCAGCGTCGTTTTGAGGAACCGCTCGTCGTCCCGCTCGGGGAACTCCGGCTTGTAGTGGGCGCCGCGGCTTTCGTCCCGGAGCCGGGCCCCGAGGGTGATCACGTGCGCCAGCTCGAGCATGTAGTAGAGCTGCCGCGCGAAATGGAGCGACTGGTTGGCCCGCGCCCCCCTGTCCGGCGGCCGCAGGTTCGTCCAGCGGTCCTTGAACTCGACGATCCGCTCCAGGGTCTGGTCGAGCCGGTCGTTATAGCGCACCACGGTCACGTTCTCGGTCATCACCTCCCCGAGCTCCCGGTGCAGCACGTACGGGTTCTCGTCGCCGTCCATGGACCGGATGCGGTTCAGGAACTCCTCCTGCCGCTTCACCTCGAGCTCGGCCGCCCGGCCCGCCTCGCCCTCCGGGGCCTTATCGAGGGCCCACTCCATGGCCTTCTGGCCGGCCACCTGGCCCCCGTAAATGCACGACAGGAGGCTGTTGGCCCCGAGCCGGTTCGCGCCGTGGTACTGGTACTCGCACTCGCCTGCTGCGAAAAGGCCCGGGATCGAGGTCATCTGGTCGTAGTCGATCCACAGCCCGCCCATGGAGTAGTGCACGGCCGGGAACACCTTCATGGGCACCTTGGCCGGGTCTTCCCCCATGAATTTGCGGTAGATCTCCAGGATCCCCCCGAGCTTCACCTCGAGTTCCTCGGCCGGGATGTGGGTGAGATCCAGGTACACCTGGTTCTTCCCGTCGACCCCGAGCCCTTGGTTCACGCAGACGTCGAAGATCTCGCGGCTCGCGATGTCGCGGGGCACGAGGTTTCCGTACGCCGGGTATTTTTCCTCGAGAAAGTACCACCGCTCGCCGTTGCGGGGCACCCACACCCGGCCGCCCTCGCCCCGGGCCGACTCGCTCATCAGCCGCAGCTTGTCGGGGCCGGGGATCGCCGTGGGATGGACCTGGATGAACTCGCCGTTGGCGAACGTGGCCCCCTGGGTGTACACGCTCGCCGCGGCCGCCCCGGTGTTGATGACCGAGTTGGTGGATTTGCCGAAGATCATGCCGAGCCCCCCCGTGGCCAGGATCACCGCGCGCCCCGGAAAGGCCCGCACCTCGCCCGACACCATGTCGGCCGCCACCACGCCCCGGCACACCCCGGCGTCGTCCACCACGGCCGACAGGAACTCCCATCCCTCGAACTTGGTCACACGGCCCGCGGCCTCGTACCGGCGGACCTGCTCGTCGAGGGCGTAGAGGAGTTGCTGCCCGGTCGTGGCCCCGGCGTAGGCCGTGCGGTGGTACTTGGTGCCCCCGAACCGCCGGAAGTCCAGGAGCCCCTCGGCGGTGCGATTGAACATCACCCCCATGCGGTCAAAGAGGTAGATGATGCCGGGGGCGGCCTCGCACATCCGCTTGACCGGCGTCTGGTTCGCCAGGAAGTCGCCGCCGTAGATGGTGTCGTCGAAATGCTCCCAGGGGCTGTCCCCCTCCCCCTTGGTGTTCACCGCGGCGTTGATGCCGCCCTGGGCGCACACCGAGTGGGACCGCCGCACGGGCACCAGGCTGAACAGGTCCACGTGGAAATTCTGCTCGGCGATCCGGACCGCGGCCATCAACCCCGCAAGCCCACCGCCCACAACGATCACGTTTTTTCGTTCCACGGTTTTTCTCCTCTCGCCCGCGCGGCCATTCCGAATCCCCGCGGACGTATTCTCAAATCCCTGCCGTTGCTCCGGGGGCCAACGGGTGAAGGGTGCCGCGCTCGTCTCTCCGGGAGGTCCCTTGCCCCACAAAATGCGGGCGACGGGCCCGTGTCAGGTGCCACCAGACAACAGAAGACAGAGGACAGGGGGTTTCTGGCATCTGTCCTCTGAATTCTGACCCCCGATACGGCAACCGCTCCCACGAGTTGGGCGGCTTGACACGCCGGAATCCCGAACGTTCTTAGCCGCCTAGCCGGGGAAGCTATTTGGAACGGAGGCCCGGCGCGCGCGCCGCGTTCAAAACTGGGCCAGGGTTCGCAGGCCGTAGATCGCCAGGATCACGAACGCCGCGAAACTGACCCCCACGAACACCCGCTGGCTGTGGGTGCCCACCGTGATGCCCCAGTCGATGGCGGTGCCGAAGATTCCGTTGGCCAGGTGGAACACCGCGGCCAGAAGCCCGGCGTACCACACGGCCACGTACCACCCCGCGTCCGCGAACGCCGCCCCATTCATGGCGGCCACGTGGAGGGCGATGAAGGGTACGAGAAACAGACCCGTGGCCCGCTGCCCCAGGTACATCCAGTTCCGGAGCCAGTTGTACCGCAGGTTGTTGGGCTGGGATTCGTAGGTGATGTACAGGCCGTAGAGGCCGTGGTAGAGAAGCGGGAGGTACAGGAACACGACCCGCAGGACCGGGCTCTCGTAGGCCCCCTCCCCGCGCACGTGCAGGCACAGGAAGTACCCCAGGAACAAGAACCCGGTAAGGCTATGGAGCTTTCGCATCCAGAACTGGGTGGAAGCAACCTTTCCTACCGGTGTTTCCGCCGTCATGCCTCGACTCCTTCTGTGGCTGGTCCGCCCGGCGGCGGGTGGCTGGGCGGCTGAGCCCTTTGTGTTGCTCCGGCGCTCAAATAGAGGCGCTTCGGGGGGTGGGACTTGCTGGAGCGCCGCTCGTGGCTTCTACGAGTAGCCGGATGCCGCACTCACGCACGACCGGAAGCAGCCCCCACGCCCCAGGCGGACACGAGTACCTTTCCAGGCACCGCGGCGAGGCAACGCCTCGGTGCCGCCGGCTCACCCCTGGGACCGGCTCCCGCGCCACGCCGCCTGCGCGGGACGCTCAAAGACAAAAGCGGGCATTGATCGCCCGCCCTGCCGTGAGAATACTCCTCCCCGATCCCAGCGCTCAAGAACGCGGGGCTCACAGGTCCGAGGCCACGTCCCGGAGTGCTCGGGAGGCATCCTCCAGCCGATCCGCCTGGTCGGCCGGCAGGCTCTGCCGCAGGGCTTCGAGGTCGGCGAGGATCCGGCCCACGGCCGCGCGGTTCCGCGTGCGGGCCTCCGCCGCGAGCCCGGCCTCGAGGGAGCCCAGCCGCGCTTCCAGGGCACCCATCTGGCGCCGCATGCCCCAAAGCGCCGTGCCCCCGATCCAGAGGAACACGAGCACCACGGCCGCCAGCACAACCATGCCGAGAAACGCCCTGTCGCGTTCGGACTCCCGGGGCCTCGGGGGGGCTCCTGCGGCCGGGCCGGCCGCCGCCTCCTCCACCGCCTCCCGGTCGGCCAAGGCGGCGGCGACATCACCGGGGAGCTCTTCGTGTTTGGTCCGGCCCCCGTGGGGATCCAAACCCGGGGCGGAGGGATGATCCATGGCTCTCTCCGGGCAAACAAATCGCGGCCGCGATCCTACGGAGCCCCCCCCTGTGTGTCAACGCCCCGAACCGCCGGAACCCGGCGCAACCCCCCACTTCCGGGCCATGTCCGCCACCCACGGCGGGCACTTCCCGAACTCCAGGAACCCCTCCCAGGTGGGGTACCCGCCCCGGAAGACGTACCGCAGAAGTTCCCGAAACTGTTCCCGGCTGAACCGGTAGGACCCGATCGCCCCCTCGTCCTCGCCGGGCCGCCAGACGACCGGGATGGTTTCCGGGTCGGCCCAGCGCCGAAGAATCCGAAGCGTCTCGCCTCGGTTCTCGTGCCCCCGTATCTTCTGGCGAAATTCCCGGGGTTCCGACGGGAACGGCCATCGGCGGTACACCTCGCCGAGGTACCCCACGTGGCGCTCCCCCCGGATGGCGCCCATGAGGTCTCCTAGGTCCTCCGGACTCCGGAATCGATGGCCCTCCAGCGCGAAGGTCCCCCCCTCGGGGGGAAGCGTCGAAAGCCCTTGGCAGAAATCGGAGCAGAAAAATCCGAGATCCTCGAGCAGAAGATGATCGGTCTCGATGTTGTAGAACCCGAACACGACGGTGCCGTGGGAACGGGAGGCGAAGAGCAAGGGCATGGCGACGGATCCGTTGGGACGTTGGGACGCTCCAATGCTGGGACGTTAGAACGTTAGGACGTTGGGACG